>JAGGXQ010000093.1 GCA_021162925.1 Nitrososphaerota archaeon | reverse complement strand
GGCTGGGAGGGATACTACAAATTCGAGTTTTACTCGCTCGACGATCCGAAGGGGAGGGAGCTTCTGGGGCTGGGCGACAGATGGTTCAGGAAGTACGAGAGGTACATCGACGAAATGAAGGAGTACGTCTTGGGTGGGAAGCTCATGAAGAGGAAGTGGATGCACAAGTCGAAGAGGCCCCCGGTCAGGTCGTTCACGATGCCCGAGATGAAGCGGGCCCTTATGCGTAAGAGGTCGAGAATATGAATGACGAGTTCGAAAGCGGGGAGGTAATAACCTCCTACAAGCTCAACAAGAAGACGATCTATCATGGCAGCGAAGAGCCGAACACGAAGATAGATGGCATGCTATGGCTAAAGGACGATGGAACGCTGGTCAGATGGACCGGGAGCGAGTGGCACACGGTAGCGATACCAACGGGGCACGTAAAGCTACCCGCTCCATCTACGAGCGACTACATCACGCCGAGCGATGCGAGTGCTAGTTCTGAATCCTATATTATAGAAGAGGAGCTGGAAGACCCGAGCGAATACGTGGAGCAGGATACGAATGGGGTTATAACGGTCTCAGAGGATACGGAAAATTACTACTCGGGAGCGGGCTCGTGTAAAGTAGAGATAAGTGGAGATGCGGAAAGTGGCGACTACGGTGGTTGGCAAAAAGACCTTAACTTAACCGATGTATCAACCCTATACTTCTATGTCTTGGGGCCGATAGTCGATTTGTCTGGATATGCTTATGTGAAGGTGTATATCGACGGTTCTGAAGTGGCGAGCTGGGATGCTTATACTGGCAACTTTCCTTCGGGCTGGACCGAAAAGACGGTGGACGTTTCGGGGTATACGGGGATTCATACGGTTAAGATAGTGTTGAGTATTGCCAATAATCCTGCTGGAACATGGGGGTGCAATTTCGACTATGTCCGTTCGGATGCGCCGTTAGGGGCAGGAAGGGCAATAGACGACGATACGGGCACTTATTGGCAACCCGATCCAGCTAACGAGGGCGGGGCATGGATCGAGGTCGATATCGGGCAATTGGAAATCGTCGGCGCTATCAGGGTTTACTTCCCGGATGCTTCATACATTCCTGCGAGCTTCAAGATAAGCGTGAGCGAGGATGGTTCGTCATGGGAAGACGTTCTAACGGGGCAGAGCGGGGAGGTGGGATGGAACGAGTATAGCTTTAATGCGAGGTATGTTCGGTACATTCGCCTTACCGTCGAGGATTACGGCTCGGCTTCGGGGATAAAGGTCGGGGAAATCGATTATTACTCGCAGATAGTCGGGCGAGTCGCAGCTTTACATGGGCATGGATCGGGGGTAATAAGGTGGAGGAAGGGGCACGGCGTGAGGGCGGGGTTCACCTTGGAAGCTAGGATGGAGGCTTTGGAGAAGGAGCTCGACGCCCTACACTCGGGCCTGATGGTGCGGAAAGATGTAGGAGAGTTGTGGAACTATCTGAAGCTCAGCAGGGAGTACGAAAAGCTACTCCTGAAGTACATAGGGTTCCTGAAGAGGCTCGGCTACTAGTTGTATGATGTTATTTGACACAAAATTTATAATTGATGTCATTAAAGAGGGGACGTGAGGAGGGAGGATGTGGAATGGTTGGTGAACGACCTGATGAAGAGGTACAGGGAGCTGGCCAAGAGCCCGGATTTGGGGAAGGGCGACATATCTTCGCTCTGCAGGATAGCCTCGATCATAAAGGGGTTCGTGAAGGTGTGCGGGCTGGAGGAGGAGAAGGATCTGGCGAGGCTCTTCGAGGAGCTCACCGAGGTGAAGAGGGAACTGAGGTTCGTGAAGTCCAGGTTGATGGGTGAGCGAGATGAAACTCGACGAGCTTAAGCGTGGGGACATGGTCAAGGTGACCTGGCTCGACGCCAGCACGACGAAGAACGTGAGCCTTAAGGACCGCCTCCCGAACAGGTGGGTCGAGACGCCGATGATAACCTTCGGAGAGTTCGTGTGCGTCCAGAAGGGGAAGAAGTACGGGATGGATCACCTGATCCTCCTGACCGAGACCAAGGACGAGTCAGGGTACGTGATAGTCTCGATACCCACCTCCCTGATAGTGAAGCTCGAGAAGGCCACCGACGTCAAGAAGGTACTGACGAAGAAGAGGTACAGGTATAGGGATGGAAGTAGCAAGATCCCTCTGACCGACTCGAAGGAGGACAGGCTCGAGGTTAGGGAGGTGAAGATCGAGAGAGAGGATTGGCGCGGCATAATCGCATCGATCCTGGGGCTAGCCCTGATAGTCTCCATCCTGCTGGGGAACATGGACGCGTTCGAAAAGATCCTTTACATATTCGCCCCCGTGATGGCTTTCTACTTCTACTCGAAGCACAGGGAAAGGAAGGGTTGAAACTCAGAGAGCTCTTCGAAGACCCCGTCCTCTTCTCTAGGAAGCTCCTGGGCTTCGACCCCTTTCCCTACCAGGAGGAGCTCCTCAGGGATAGGTCGAAGAGGATAGTCGCCTGCATGGGGAGGCAGACCGGCAAGTCTACCACCATAGCCGCCAAGGCGATCCACTTCGCCTTCACGCACCCCAGGACCACGACCCTGATAGTTTCGGCGACCCTTCGCCAATCGATGCTGATGTTCGACAAGATCGCAAGCTTCCTGCTCAGAGGCCCCTTGCGCAACTCCGTAGCGTACCGCTCAAGGTCTAGGATCAGGCTTACGAACGGCTCCTGGATAATAGCGCTCCCGTGCGGGAGGTCGGGCTTTTCTTTGAGGGGGCATACCGCACACCTTTTGATACTGGACGAGGCCGCGTTCATGCCCGAGGAAGTCATAACCAACGTGCTCCTCCCGATGCTCTCCACTACGAATGGCTCGTGCTGGATGCTTTCTACCCCTTGGAGCAGGGATCACGTCTTCTACAGGGCGTTCACGGATAAGGCGTGGAGCGTCCACCACTATCCTACATCGGTAAACCCGCTGGTGAAGCCGGAATTCCTGAAGGAGCAGAGGGCGCT
>JAGGXQ010000123.1 GCA_021162925.1 Nitrososphaerota archaeon | reverse complement strand
TACAAGCTCGACGGGGAGAGGGTCCAGGCCCACAAGGCGAAGGATAAGGTGACCCTATTCTCAAGGAGGCTCGAGAACATATCGCACCACTACCCGGATGCGATAGAGCTCATAAAGAGGCACGTGAAGGCGGAGGAGGCGATAGTGGAGGGGGAGATAGTGGCGATAAACGAGGATTCCGGTGAGTACCTACCCTTCCAGGAGCTCATGCACAGGAGGAGGAAGTACAAGATCGACGAGGCCATGAAGAAGTACCCGATAGCGATAAACCTGTTCGACCTCCTCTACGCCGATGGAAAGGACTACACGGTCGAGCCTTACAGGGTCAGGAGGGAGGCCCTGGAGCGGATCGTGGAATCGACCGAGAGGATAAGACCCGTCCCCAGGATAATTACGAACGATCCCGAAGAGATCGAGAAGTATATGGAGCAGGCGATAGCGGATGGGTGCGAGGGGCTCGTCGTGAAGGATATGGAGAGCCCTTACAGGGCTGGGGCCAGGGAGTGGGCCTGGATAAAGCTGAAGAGGGAGTACAGGAGCGAGCTAATGGACACGATAGATGCGGTGATAGTCGGCGCCTTTTACGGGAAGGGGAGGAGGGCGGGCAGATATGGTGCCTTCCTCTTGGCGGTTTACGACAAGGATAAGGACGAGTTCAAGACCATATGCAAGGTAGGAACCGGTTTCACGGACGAAGACCTGGAGAACTTCTACAAACTCCTGGAGCCCCACAAGCTGGAGCACAAGCCCCCCAGGGTCGACTCCAAGATGGAGCCCGATGTCTGGTTCGAGCCGAAGTTCGTGATAGAGGTGATAGGTGCCGAGATAACCCTGAGCCCGATCCACACGTGCGCCAGCGGGGTCATAAGGGAGGGTAGCGGCCTGGCCTTGAGGTTCCCGAAGTACATAGGGCGGCTTAGGACCGACAAGGCCCCCGAAGATGCTACAACGGTCAAGGAGGTCGTAGAAATGTACAGGAGCCAGTTGAGAAAGATAGTCGAGTGATTTATAAAAAGTTTAAAAGTCATCGCCTCCCTATCTAAATCGGAGTTAAGTGATTTGGAGATGTACTACGAGGAGCCGGAGTTTCAGCTGAAGAGGAGGTCCCTTGCCATCCTACAGGATGAAGTAAGGAAGGTGACGGAGGCCATAAGAGAGATGATCGAGTGCTACAAGACGGTCAGGTCGGGCAAGAAGGACGAGGCCAAGTGCAACCTGAGGAAGATCAGGGTGCTGGAAGAGGAGGTCGAGGCCTTGAGGAGGAACCTGACCAGGAACATGGTGGAGGTCGGAACCATGATCCTCAGCAAGGAGGACTTCCTGAAGGCCTCTTACAGCATAGACGATATGACCGGATACATCTCGAGCATAGCGTTCAGGCTCTCCAACATAAACCCGAAGGCCTTAAAGTCGAACTCCCTAGGAGACGACATAGGGAAGCTTTTGGACAAAGTGGCTGAAATGGTCCAGAAGCTCAACGAGTCCATATTCACCCTCTCCGTCAACCCGAGCAAGGCGATCGAGATAGCTTCCGCCATACAGGACATGGAGAAGGACGTAGATCTGAGCTACAGGGAGCTCTCGGCCAGGGTCATCAAGAAGCTCGGCCCCTTAAGGGATGTGATGATGATCAGCGACGTGCTCGAGAGGATAGAGAACCTGGCGGATAAGTGCCAAGAGGCCTCTGATGCGGTGACCATACTGGCGCTCAGCATATGAAGTTCAAAGGGGAGGTATTGGACGACAAGGTGGTCGTGTGGGATCTAGAGGAGGCGAGGGCCCTATACGGGATGGGTTTTTACGGCAAGCCGCTCGGGATACCGAAGCCCAAGCCCGAAGAGTTCTCGGCGCCCCTGGTGCTCGACCTGATGGAGGCCTACTACCTGGTGCTCAAGGGCCTTCTGAGGCTGAAGCTCAAGGGGAGGAGGTTCGGGGCGAGGAGGCTGAAGGAGCTCTGCGAGGAGAGGTACTTCAGGTTCGGCATCAAGTACAGGGTGTACAGCGATCTAAGAGACAGAGGCTTGGTGGTCACTCCTGGGATAAAGTTCGGGTGTGACTTTGCGGTTTACGAAAGGGGCCCCGGCCTCGAGCACGCCCCGTATCTGGTGACCGTCGTCGGCCCCGAAGACTGGGTCACGGCGACCTGGATAGTCCTAACGGGGAGGCTCGCCACCACCGTGAGGAAGAGGTTCATCTTGGCGGTCGTCGGCGACGAGATCAGTTATATAGGCTTCGAGTGGTGGAGGGCCTGAGATGGAGTTCGGCGTGATGGTCTGGGGGCGCTCGACCGAGTACTTCGTCCTGCCTTCATCCTACATGGAAAGGGTGAAGGAGCTGCATGAAGAATACCTCTCCTGCATAGGCGGGAGGGATAAGGAAAGGGCCTACGAGATATCCGAAGAAGTTTACAAGCTCTGCAAGGAGGTCGGCAAAAGCGTTGATCGTAAAACCATTTCGGGCACTAGGGAACTCTTCACCTTCTACCTCAAGGGTCAGGGCTCGGTCTAGTAGGCCAGCAGCTCGACTTCCTTCAGCTTCTCCAAAAGCTCGGTTAGGGGCTCCTTGAGCTCCTCGACGCTAAGCTCGGTTGCCTTTGAGACCTCGTTAAGCAGCTCGTCCTCGCTCTTCCCATCGGACATCTGCCATATCATCGCCACGCCCTCGGTGACCTTGTACGCCTCCTTCTTCTCGTTTACCAGGATTATGTTCCCGTACTCGTCCCTCGTCATAAAACCCTTCTTGACGAACTTCATGGGAGGCTTAAGATAGTGCCTTATTAAAGTTTTCTGAAGTTATTGCAGACGGTTCAACATCTCAAAGCATGCTCCACGCTAAAAATAAGGAATAGGAAGAACCCTTTGAGTAGTCCTATCGGCTACTCGACCACTTCCGCAACCGCAAAGCTAGGCCTTACCTTCACTATCCTGATCTTCACGTTGTCCCCTCTCTTCGTGTTCGGAACGAATACGACGTAGCCTTGGACCCTTACGAGTCCGTCTCCTCTCCTGCTTATTTCGTCTATGGTAACGTCCAGCTCGTCGCCGACGCTTACAGGCTTCGGTCTGAAACCATAGCCGTGCGGTTGGCTTCCGGAATTCGCCATCGAATCACACTCGCAGCGTGCCTTCCTCGGACGGCTATTTAAGTGTTGGCCTTCAAAGAATATAAGCCCGGCTACGGGTTCTTGGGCGTGATAGAGGACGGCTCCTACGTCTTGATCCTAGGGGGAGGGAAGAGCTGGCTCGTAAAGGTGGTTAGGGGGAGGACCTTTCACACGCACCTAGGCTATCTCGACCTAGGCTCCCTCATAGGGCTGGATTACGGGTCGGAGGTCGAGACGAGCTCGGGGCATAGGCTCTACGTGATGAAGCCGACGATCTTCGACCTGGTCATGAAGCTCCCCAGGAAGACCCAGATAGTCTACCCGAAGGACATGGGGCTAATTGCCTTAAAGCTCGGCCTCGGCCCCGGCATGAAGGTCCTAGAGGCGGGGACGGGGAGCGGTGCCCTCACCATATTCCTTGCGAACCTGGTCAGGCCCGACGGGCACGTATACACCTACGAGGTGAGGAGGGAGTTCATCAGGCTGGCGAAGAGGAACGTTGGGAAGGCCGGCCTCTCGGATTACGTGACCTTCGTCGAGGGCGATGCTAGGGATGCCGATGTGGAGGTCGACGCCTTGGTGCTCGACGTGCCCGATCCCTGGGACTTCTTGGAGATGGCGGATAGGTGCCTTAAGGGTAGCGGGGGCTTCGCATCGGTCCTCCCGACGATAGATCAGGCCGAGAAGCTCGTCTCCGCCCTCAAGGAGCACAGCTTCACCGACGTATCGTGCTACGAGTTGCTCGCAAGGAGGTGGGAGGCCAGGATCGGGATGAGCAGGCCTTCGAGCAGGATGGTCGGCCATACGGCGTTCTTGGTCTTCGCTAGGAAGGTGCTGCCTCGTCCTCCTTCATGAGGTTCGGGAAGAGCCTCGGTATCACCTTGTTCCAATCCATCTTCAGGGTTATGTAGAAGGTCGCTAGCGCTATCGCCAAGAGCGCCAGGGTCCCCTCTAGAGAGACCCCGCTCCCCCCTCCGCATAGGAGGTCGACGAGCCCGTAGGAGAACCTACTCCCCCAGACTATTATAAGGGAGAGCACCAGCTTCCCCGCGAAGGTCGATGCGAAGAACTTCCAGAAGTCGTACTTCACGAAACCCATGGGTATGTATATCAGATCGTCGGGGATTGGCGTTGCAGCGGCTACGAACGCCGCCACCCAGCCGTACTTCCCTATCAGGACCTTGAAGGGCCTGAGCTTCCTCTTCCTCTCCTCGGATATGAAGGAGTAGCCCAAATAAGATGCTCTGAAGACGATGGCCTTGCCGATGGTCGAGCCTATCGCATTCGATAGGGCGAGGAGGTTCGGGTCGAGCACGGGGCTCAGGAGGACCAGGGGGAGGGCGTAGGGGGCGACCACGAAGACCATGAGGTTCGATAGGAGGCCTATCGAGAAGACCCCTAGATAACCGTAGGAGATTAAGGATGAAACGAGCCACCCGAACGCATCCCCGGCCTCCATCCTCAAATAAGTGATGAGGCGAAGTTTTAAGGTTTCAGTAGGCCCTTGCGAAGTAGGCCAGGGCCTTGGCCGGCCTGCCGCAGTAGACGCAGGTTTTGGCCTTCTCGTCGGTCAGCAGCCTTATGTCGGCACCGGTCTCCTCCTTTATCTTCACCTCGCATTCCTCGCTGCCGCACCACCCCGCCTTCACGAATCCCCCCTCTTTTATCAGCCCCTTGAACTCCTCGTAGCTATCGGCGGACCTGGTCATCCTCCTCAGCATCTCCCTCGCCCTTCTCAGCATCTCCCTCTGGATGTCCGAGAGCAGTTCTTTGGCCCTCCCCACCACCTCGCCGTCGGGGACCTTCTCCTTCCTCCCCGTGTCCCTCCTCACCATGACCACGCACCCCTCCCTCACGTCCCTAGGCCCGACCTCGATCCTCAGGGGCACGCCCTTAAGCTCCCAGTCGTTGAACTTCCAGCCGGGCGTGTACTCCTCCCTCTCGTCGAGTTCGGCCCTCAGCCTCGCCTTACTCAGCATCCTCAGGACCTTCCTGGCCTTCTTCAGGACCTCCTCCCTCTCCCTCTTCGAGTAGGATATGGGGACGATGATGCACTGGATCGGGGCTATCCTAGGGGGTAGCTTGAGGCCCTTGTCGTCCCCGTGGATCATTATCATCGCCCCTATCATCCTCCAAGAAAAGCCCCAGCTCGTCGTCCAGGCGTAGTGCTCCTTCCCATCCCTCCCCAGGAACCTGACCTCGAACGGGATGGAGAAGTTCTGGCCTAGGTTGTGAGAGGTCGCGACCTGGATCGCCTTCCCATCCGGCATCATCGCCTCCAGGGTCATCGTGTAGACCGCACCTTTGAACTTCTCCCTCTCGCTCTTCCTACCTTCGAGCACCGGGATGGCCAGGTATTCCTCGGCCAGCCTCCTGTAGAGCCTCAGAATCCTCCTGACCTCCCTCTCCGCATCCTCCTCAGACTCGTGGACCGTGTGCCCCTCCTGCCAAAGGAACTCCGAGTTCCTTACAAGTGGCTTGGTCGCCTTTATCTCGGCCCTGAAGACCGAGTTCCACATGTTGTAGAGGACCGGCAGATCCCTCCAGCTCTTTATCCACTTCGAGTAAAGGGCGTATACGATCGTCTCCGAAGTAGGCCTTAGGGCGAGCTCCTCCCCCAGCTCCCTGTCCCCAGCCCTAGTCACCCAGAAGACCTCGGGGACGAAGCCTTTGAAGTGCTCCGCCTCCTTGGCCAGCAACTTTTCGGGTATCAAGGTGGGGAAGTAAACGTTCCTGTGCCCCGTCCTCCTGAGCATCAGGTCGAACCTCTTCTTGACCATCTCCCAGATGGCGTACCCGTAGGGCTTCAGGGCTATGGTCCCCTTGACGGCGAAGTAGTCGGCTATCCCGGACTTCAGGACCACCTGGGCGTACCACTCGGAGAAGTTCTCCTCCTTCCTGACGGTTATCCCTATCTCCTTCGCCATTCGGCCAACTTGATGCTTTGCTCTTAAAAGCTTTAAGCCGCCCACAAACTTTTTAATCCCTACGTTTGCCCGCAATTACATGGATAGGGGGGAGCTGCTGGAGCTGATAAGGAAGGCGAAGGAGAGCAGGGTCGAGAGGAACTTTAAGCAGAGCGTCGAGCTGATCCTGGCGCTCAAGGACATAGACGTGAAGAGGCAGAGGCTGAGCATAAACGAGGTCGTCTTCCTCCCTCACAAGCCCGGCAGGGATGCCAAGGTTTGCGTTATAGCTGGTGGGGACATAGCCCTCAGGGCCAGGAGGGCCGGCGCCGATACCGTGATCCCCCCCGAAGAGCTGGATAGGCTCGCGACTTCGAAGAGGGATGCGAAGAAGCTGGCCAAGGCCCACGACTTCTTCCTTGCCGAGGTCTCCCTGATGCCGAAGGTCGGTAGGGCCTTGGGCCCGATACTCGGCCCTAGGGGTAAGATGCCGACCCCGATCCCCCCGAACGCGCCGGTCGAGGCGATGATAAGCAGGTTCAAATCCGCCGCGAGGTTCAGGACGAGGGGCCAGCTCATGGTATCCGGGAGGATAGGGAGCGAGGACATGGGCGACGAGGAGCTCGCCGACAACGCCCTCGCCGTTATAAGCGCGGTAGAGAAGAAGCTCCCCCAGGGGTTGAAGAACGTGAAGAAGGTCATGGTGAAGCTGACCATGAGCCCCGTCGTCGGCTTGAAGGTGAGCAGGTGATGCAGGCGGCCAGCAGGCTGAGGAAGGAAAGGATGCTCCAAGAGGTCATGGAACTCGCCAGCAAGCACAGGACCATAGCGGTTGCGAACCTGAAGAAGGTGAGGGCGTCCCAGCTCTCCGAGCTGAGGAAGAAGTTCAGGGGTGAGCTCACCATAAAGGTCGTCAAGAACAGGATAGCGGCCATGGGGCTCAAGCGGCTGAAGAAGCCGAACCTAGATGAATTGGCCGAGAGGCTCAAGGATCAGGTCGCCCTCATATTCACGGACCTAGATCCGTTCGAACTGTCCATAAGGCTCGAGCGGAGCAAGATCGATCTGCCGGCGAAGGCCGGGGACATCGCAACCGATGACGTGGTGATACCGGCCGGGAACACGGGGATACCTCCGGGCCCCGTCTTGAGCGACTTCAAGCTCCTGGGCATCCCGACGAAGATAGACATGGGGAACATCATGGTAACCAAGGACACGACCGTCGTTAGGAAGGGGGAGGTGATATCCCAGAAGCTGGCCTCCCTCCTGACCAGGCTCGGGATCAAGCCGATAAAGGCCGGGCTCTCGATAAAGCTCGCCTACTCCGACGGGATGCTCTTCACGGAGGAGGAGCTGAAGGTCGATCTGGCGGAGTACGAGGAGAAGGTTTCGAGGGCCCACAGGGATGCGATATCCCTGGCGGTCCAGGCCGGATACCCGGCACCTGAGGTCCTTCCGATGGTGGTCGCAAAGGCCCACAGGGAAGCGATGTCGCTGGCCTGCAGTTGCGGATACACCAGCCCAGAAACGATAGTTCAGGTGCTTCGTGCCGCCGAAGCTAAGGCCCGCTCGCTCTACAGGGTTTTATCCGAACAGGGCTGACAGCCCGGATAGCGCTTCTTCCTCTTCCTTTTCTTCCTCCTTCTTCTCCTCTTTCTTCGGAGCCTCTTCCTTCTTCTCCTCCTTCGGGGCCTCCACCGGGGCGGAAACCATGGCGGTGGCGGACTTTATCGCCTCGTCTATGTCTATGTTGTTCAGGGAGGCCACGAGCGCCTTGATCCTGGCCATGTCCGGATCGGTCCCCGTAGCCTCTATGACCTTCTTGATGTTCTCCTCGTTTATCTCCTTCCCGACTTTGTGTAAGAGCAAAGCGGCGTAGACGTACTCCATGACAGTTATCGGATGGCTTAGGAGGTTATATAAGGGTTTCCCTAGGGCCTGGGGATCGAGTCGCCTTGCACCTTTTAAAGGCCTCGTGAGAAGCTCTAGGTGCAACCTTTTAAATTCTCGGCACGGTGGGCATAAGTGATGGGGAAGGACGAGATAAGGAAGCACTTCTCCGAGAGGTACGAGGAGTACTACAAAGTTAGGCTCTTCGAAGAGCTTGGCTTCGAGAGGAAGAGGTGCAAAAATTGCGGTAAGTACTTCTGGACCTTAGACCCCGACAGGGAGACGTGTGGCGATCAGCCCTGCGAGCCTTACACTTTCATAGGCTCCCCTCCGTCTCCGCTCAGGCCGAGCTACCTCGATACCTGGGAGCTCATAGCGGAATTCTTCGAGAAGAAGGACCACAAGGTCATACCCAGGTACCCGGTCGTGAGCAGGTGGAGGCCCGATCTATACTTCACGGTCGCATCGATAATAGACTTTCAAAGGGTCGAGGGGGGCAAGATAGTCTTCGAGCTCCCCGAAAACCCGCTCCTCGTCCCCCAAGTCTGCCTCAGGTTCAACGATCTCGATAAGGTCGGGATAACCGGGAGGCACTACTCGTCTTTCTGCATGATCGGGCAGCATTCGATACCTGATGGGAAGGGGTACTGGAAGGACGAGTGCATCGAGCTCGACTTCGAGCTGCTGACGAAGGTCTTCGGCATAAGGCCCGAAGAAATTACGTTCGTCGAGGACGCCTGGCTGGGGTACGGGGCCTTTGGATACTCCCTAGAGTACTTCGTCAGGGGACTTGAGTTAGGGAACGCGGTGTTCACGGAGTTCGAAGGTACGCCGGAGAGGTTCAAGCGGATGGATAAGGGGGTCGTGGATATGGGCGCCGGGCTCGAAAGGTTCCCCTGGCTGCTCAACGGGACCCCGACCAGCTACGACGTGGTGTTCGAGCCCGTCCTCGAAAGGCTTGAAAAGCGAATAGGGAAGCTTGATAGGTCGGGGCTCAAGGAGTTCGTGATCCTCGCGGGGATCGAGGGGGATAGGACGCCGAACCTTGACGAGCTCCTCGGCAGGCTAGGGGTCGGGAGGGAGGAGGCCGAGGAGATAAGGAGGCTCGTCTCCGCCTACATCCTGCTCGATCACAGCAGGACCCTGGCCTACGGGGTAGCGGATGGGATGCTACCGAGCAACGTGGGCGGCGGCTACAACCTGAGGGTCGTGTTGAGGAGGCTTTTGTCCATGCTCGACGGGCTCGGATGGGAAGTGAGCCTCATCGACCTGATAGAGTGGCACTCGAAGCACCTCAAGCCCCTCTACCCCGAGCTTGAGGAGCACCTTGAGGACGTAAGGGTCGTCTTGGAGGTCGAGGAGCAGAGGTACAGGAAGAGCCTGAGGAGGATCGAGGGGATCGTGTCAAGGCTCGAGAAGGGGCTTAGTGAGGCCGACGTGATAAGGCTCTACGAATCCGAGGGGATAAGCCCGGAGCTGCTGAAGGAGAGGGGCCTGATCGAGGAAGTCCCCCAGGACCTTTATTCGAAACTTACCAAGGGGCATCTTGGAAAGGTGAAGGCCGAGGCGGAGGTAAGGCCGGAGCTAGAATCCCTGCCACCTACCGAGCTCCTCTTCTACAAGGACAGGGATCTGATGGAGTTCGACGCCAAGGTCCTGAAGGTGATAGGGGACGAGGTCGTCCTGGATAGGACCGCATTCTACCCTAGGGCTGGGGGGCAGGAACCCGATAAGGGGACCATAGGAGGGCTCGAGGTCCTCGACGTTGTAAAGTACGGGGACGTGGTGGTCCATAAGGTCGCCGGGGCTTTGAAGGAGGGCGAGGTGGTGAGGTGCAGGGTCGATGAGAGGAGGAGGCTAAGGATAACCAGGCACCACACGGCCACGCACATAATAAACTCCTCGGCAAGGAGGGTCCTTGGTCCCTGGGTCTGGCAGCACACCGCGTTCAAGGACGAGGACAAGGCGTACCTTGAGATAACTCACTTCAAGCACCTGGGGAGGGAGGAGCTGCTAGAGATAGAGAGACTCGCGAACGAAGTGGTTAGGAAGAACCTCCCCGTGGTCGTGAGATGGTTGGAGAGGGGCGAGGCGGAGCGCAGGTACGGGTTCGGGATATACCAGGGAGGCGTCGCACCCGTGAAGCTGCTCAGGATAGTCGAGATCGATGGCTTCGACGCCCAGGCCTGCGGTGGAACTCATTGCAGGAGCACGGGCGAAATAGGCCTGATAAAGCTCCTGGGCTCCGAGAGGGTCCAGGACGGCGTGGAGAGGATAAACTTCCTGGCCGGCGATAAAGCCCTAGAATACGTCGAGCGGGAGGAGGCGTCCCTGGCCGAAGTAGCTTCGATGC
>JAGGXQ010000045.1 GCA_021162925.1 Nitrososphaerota archaeon | reverse complement strand
GGTGAAAGCGACCCCGACGGCCGCTATGGGTAGGTTCTTCTTCAGCTCGACCCCGATGAAAGGCGATAGGATGAAGAGCCCCGCCAGAACTGCAGAGAAGAGCCACGAGCCACCCCAGCACGTGTTTGCGTACCCGAAGAGGAACCCGGATATCGCCGCCATCAGCAGGGATCGGATCCCCTTGCTCTCGTAGGCTCTTAGGATGAAGTAGCTACCTAGCAGCCCGAAGAAGAGGCCGAAGGGCTCGGACTTGAACCACCCTAGGTTCCCCCTGAAGATCAGCGGAGGGGAGTAGGCGAAGATGAGGGCGGAGAGCATCCCCGCGACCTCCCCGAACATCTTCCTCACCAGGAGGAAGACCACCAGCGTGGATAAGCCCCCGATCACGACCGGTAGTATCACCAAGAAGTCGTATAGGCTCGTATCGATCAGCAGGACGTCGTGGACGAACAGGTAGAGGAGGGCCCCGAAGAAGTGAAGCCCGACCTGCGAAGTCTGGGCCACACGCCTCCCTTCGGGATACCAGGCCATCTTATCCACCCAGCCGAAGTAGTCCGATAGGCCGGATGGGCCCTTCTCATGGAAGTGGTTTACGATGTAGCTCGTCGCCCTGTAGTCGAAGTAGGGATCGAACTCGTTCAAAAAGTACCCGTACTTGGCCGGATAGGCCCTCATCATTATGGCGGATGAGAAGGCTAGGACGAGGACGGCGGCAACGAGTATCTTTTCCCTCTCGACTTCAGGCCTCTTAAGCTCCAAGCCATTCAGATAGCGTTCCTTCGTAATATAAACGTTGTCCAATCGAATCAAAAATTTTAATAACCGTAACCCTTTGCTTAAGGCATGGATGAAGTGATCGAAATAAGCCGCCCAGACCTGCTGTCCCTCCTCTTCGAAGATCGCTTCCCCTTCCCCCAGATAAGGCTCATGGTATACCACGAGGAGGCGAAGCTGGGGGTCAAGAAGGACGGGAAGCTAGTGTTCATGCTCGACGGGAAGTGGATGTCCTTGGAGGAGGTAGAATCCGAGCTACTGAAAAGGTTCAAATGAGCCTCCTAAGTCCCCTTAAGGAGAGGAAGAAGGTTTACCTGATCGTACTGTTGAGCCTGATCGCCTCCACCGCCCTGGGCTCGGCTTGGAGCATCGGGGAGGCCGAGGCCGAGGAGACCGTTAGGCAGTTTAAGTCGATGCTACCCGAAAGGGTCTCCCCCCTGTTCATCTTTGGGAACAACTTCAGGGCATCCCTCCTCATGCTCATACCCTTCATCGGCCTCCCCTTGGCCTACTACATAACCTTCAGCACCGGCAGGGTCCTGGCCGCATTCGGGTTCGAGAGTCATATCAGCGGGCTCCTGCTCTTCGGCTTTACGGCGATCATGCCGTTCTTCTGGCTCGAATTCCTGGCCTACGGGCTGGCTTCGACCGAGTGCGTCTATCTGACCATAGGGTTGCTCAAGAGGAGGGTAAAGGAAGAGCTGAAGCCCCTCCTCCTGACCATAGGGATATCTTTCGCCCTCCTCATCATCGGGGCCTGGGTAGAGTTTATCATGGTCGAATACCTTACCTGAGCCATGGGGATAAGGCTCGTAAAGGGGGATATAACGGAGCTAGAAGTCGATGCGATAGTGAACGCCGCGAACTCCAGGCTCAAGCTGGGGGGAGGGGTCGCCGGTGCGATAAGGAGGAAGGGAGGCCCCGAGATACAGAGGGAGTGTGACAGGATAGGTTACTGCCCCGTCGGGAAAGCCGTGATAACCACCGGGGGGAGGCTGAAGGCCAAGTACGTGATCCATGCGGTAGGCCCGGTCTACGGAGAGGGCGAAGAGGAGGAGAAGCTCAGGCTTGCGACCTTGAACAGCCTGAAGCTCGCCGAAGAGCACGGCGTCAAGAGCCTGGCCTTTCCAGCCATATCGACCGGATACTTCGGCATGCCGAAGGAGTTGTGCGCCAAGGTCATGCTAAAAGCCACCCTGGATTACCTCAAGGGCTCGGATCTCGACGTAGTCTTCTGCCTCTACGACGACGAGACCTATGAAGTCTTCGAAAGGGTCTTGAGGGAGCTTCGGGGCAAGGCTTAAATCCACGAATTCGCCCATGGCTTCTGTGTCCCTGCTCAAGCTGAGGCTGGCGATGGTCGGGACCCTAGCTTTGATAATAGGGTTAAGCACCCTCTTCCTGGCCATCGTGCTCTCCTGGCTGGGCGTCGAGAACCTCTTCCTGCTCCTGGGCCTCGCCATCGCCTTCAACCTGGCCCAGTGGCTTCTGGCCCCCTACCTCATAGATGCGATGTACGGGGTCAGGGAAGTGGAGGAGGGGGAGCTACCCGAGCTCGAGGAGATGGTCAGGAGGATAGCCAGGAGGTCCGGCATCGACCCCCGAAGCTCATGGTATCCAGGCTCCAAGTACCGAACGCCTTCGCCTACGGCTCGCCCCTGACCGGAAACCGAGTTGCGGTCACCAGGGGGCTCCTGTCCTACCTGAGCAGGGATGAAGTCGAAGCCGTCCTGGGGCACGAGCTCGGCCACCTTAAGCACGGAGACGTCCAGCTCATGATGTTCGTATCCGTGCTACCGGCCATATTCTACTACATAGCCTATTCCATGATGATATCGAGCTGGTACGGTAGGGAGAGGGAAGCTGGAGGGGAGGTCGTGATAGGCCTTATAGCCATGCTCGTGTACTGGTTGCTCACCCTGTTCGTGATGGGGTTGAGCAGGCTCAGGGAATACTACGCCGACGCCCACTCGGCCCTGGTGGTCGAGGATGGGGCGGACAAGCTCTCCAGGGCCTTGGCGAAGATAACCTACTACGGCGCTAGGATGAGGTCGAGCCTGCCCAACTCCGGGTTCAAGAGCCTGTTCATAAGCGATCCTGATAGGGCCGTTGCGGAGAGCAGGGACCTTTCAGGGTACGGGGAGGAGCTGGTGAAGGAGCTGGAGGAGAGGAAGCTCACCACTTGGGACAGGCTCATGGAGCTCTTCTCCACCCATCCCCACGTCGTGAAAAGGATAAGGGCGCTTCAGAGCCTAAAGGGCCCTTGACCCCTCGATGAACCTGTATCCTTCGTCGCCCGTCAAGTAAAGCCCGTCTATCCTCATGGTGAATATCCCGACCTCCATGACCCCGCTTATCAGCTTCACCCTCTCTTCGACCTCCCTGGGATTCTCGATCTCCCCCATCTCGGTGTCGAAGATCAGGTTACCGTTCTCCGTTATGTATGGATAGCCCTTCTTCAGCAACCTCAACCTAGGCCTGTATCCGAGCCTGGTGAGCTCTTTCAGGACGTAATTCCTGGAGAAAGGATGGACTTCTACCGGGACGTCGGCGTTCAAGACATCGACGAGCTTCTCCTCTCCTGCGATTATGAACCTGAGCTTCGAGGCGTTCAGGTTCACCTTCTCCTTCAGTAGGGCCCCTCCCCCACCCTTTATCAAGTTCAGCCTCCTATCTACCTGATCCGCGCCGTCCACGGCCAGGTCGAGTTCTTGAGGGGTCGAAAGGACCTTGAGCCCTTCCCTCTCTGCGACCATCCCTATCTGCATGGACGTGGGGAAGACCTCGACCTCCAGCCCCCTCTCCTTCACGTACTCCCCCAGGACGGATACGAAGGTCGCCATGGTGGAGCCGCTCCCCAGCCCTATCCTAAAACCATCCCTGAGATGCTTCATCAGCTCCAGGCTGGCCTTCCTGACGCCTTCACTCAACGTCTATCCTCTCCAGCTCCTTGAGGGCGTCGAGCACCTCCTTCCTCAGCTCCATCACCTTCTCCTCCGCCTCGCTCTTCGGCTTCCTCTCCACCCTCTTCGGCCTCTCCTCTCTCTTCTCCTCCTTCACCTCGATCTTCTCCTCCACCTTCATCCGCTTCCTCGCCTCCTCGAGCCTCTTCTCTATCTCCGCCAACTTCCCTTCGAAGAGGTCGGTGAGCTCCTTCTTCAACCTCTCGAGCTCCCCCACCTCCACCACCAGCTGGAGGCTGTTTATCCTGCCGTCGACCTCCTTCAGCTTCTCCCTGTACTTCCTAGAGAGCCTCTCCCTGTCCTCCCTCCCTATCCTCCCCTCCGATTCGGCTTCGTACAGCTTCATCAAGGCGGAGGAGAGCAGCTCCTTCTCGAGCATGAGGGCCCTTATCTCCCTCTTGCTCCTGTTGAGCTCGTAGTCGTCCACGGTCCTCTCGACCACCTTCCTCTCCGTCCTCTCGCCCCTCTTATAGTATCGGGAGAATAGGAACCCGGCTACTACCCCCACCCCTCCACCTATGAGCATGCTCAGGGGATCCGCGATCATCTCCTCCAGCTGTACTTCCTGAGCTTCGGGGATGCACCGAACCCGCAGTAAGAGCACCTCCCCTTGCTCACGTTAAAGGAGTGCCTCCCGCACCTCCTACACCTTATATGGCTCTTGCCCTTCGATGCCTTCCCGAAGGATGGGGTCCCCTTCATCTAGCTCACCTAGGGCGGGGAGATCATGACGACGTTGTCCCCTCTCACTATTATGGTGCCTAGGCTCTTCGCCGAGCCGTCCGTCAGGTCCTCGGAGTTCTCCAGCAGGAGGTTCATGTGCTGGTCGAAGCCCTGAAGGACCCCCCTCACCATCCTGTTCCCCTTCAGCTTTATCAGGACCACCTTTCCGATGCTCTCGTCCAACACCTTTATCGCCATGTCTGCCGACAAATCCGACACCTTCACCCTGATCTTAAGGTAGAAGTATTTAAAGGCTTACGGATCAGGATGGCCGGCTTGAAGGTCCGCACCCTATCGAAGAGCGAGTCCAAGGCTTTCTTGAGGAGGGTCAGGGAGGAGCTGGGGTTCGATGCGAAGGGAAGGAACTTGAAGGTCCTAGAGGATGGGTGGAGGCTGGTGGTCGGCGAAAACTTCGAGGTCCTTGAAATCGGGGGGAAGCTCATGCCATCCCTTAGAGACACGAGGCTCCTCTCCCTCCTCCCATACGTCGAGGTCGATAGGGGTGCCATACCCCATGTGTGCAACGGGGCGAATGTGATGAGGCCTGGGATAACCTCCATGTCGGATTTTGAAAAGGGGGCCCTGGTCGCCGTGAAGGATGACAGGTACAAGAAGTTCCTGGCCCTCGGCTTCTCCGAGGTGAGCTCCGAGGAGGCGAAGGGGATGAAGAAAGGGGTCGTGGTGAGGAACGTCCACTACGTCGGGGACAGGGTGTGGAAGGCTTACAGCGAGTTCAGTCTATAGGTCTTGCCTCCTCCCCTATTTCGTCCTCGAGGGCTTCGATCAGGTCCTTCAGGAACTCCTCCCCTCCCTTATCGCTGTTCAAAGCGGCGGCCATGCGATGCCCCCCTCCCCTGCCCCCCCAGAGCTTCGATGCCAGGTGCCCTCGGTGGATCCCCGTCTCGTCGACGAATTCCTGAGCCGCCCTCATGGAGCACCTTACGCCCGAATCCGATCTGCCGATCGCTACCGATAGGTCGCAACCCAGGGAGAGCAGGGCCTTGGAAACGCTCGCGTGAAAGGAGCCGACCTCGGTTACGCACACCAACCAGCCCCCCACGTCGTAGATCTTAAGCCTCTTCGCCCCCTTCAGCTTGGCTATCGCCTCCGATCTGTCCTTCGAAAGGCGGATCACCTTCCTCAGCTCCTCGACGCTCGCCCCCCTCTTTACCAATTCCGCCACGACCAGCAGGGTCTCCGAGCTAGCGTTCGCCAAGTTCTGGGTGTCCGTGAGGATGCCGAGCAGGAGCACCGAGGCCAGCTCCCCATCCGGCTCGTACCCCTCCTCCTTCATGAGCCCGTAGACGAGCTCACATGTCGAAGAAGCCTTCTCGTCGACCAGGAGCCTGTCGAAGAGCTCCTCGCTCCCTCTCGATAGGGGGTGGTGGTCTATCAGGACCTTCGTGGCCTTGCTCTCCCTCAGCCCTTCCAAAAGCCCCCCCAGCAGCTCGGGTTGCCCCGTATCTAGGACGACGATCAGGTCCTCTTCTCCGAACTCGTACCCTTCCTTCACATCCATCCAATACCTCTTCTGGACCGCCTTCGCCACCCTGTCTATGCCTTCTGGGGATACGAACTCGGCCTCGCACCCCTCGGCCTCCAGCATCCTCTTGAGCGCATAGGCCGAGCAGTACGCGTCGACGTCGGAACGCCTGTGCCCTAGAAGGACGGCCTTCCTGGGCCTCAGATCGAGGATCATCCGGCCTTCCTTTCCCTTACGGCCTCGCTTATCCTATCCTGAAGCTCCTTCAAGCTCTCCCTGAGCTTGGCCTCCTGCTTCCCCAGGACCATGAGCCTTGTGTTCGAGAGCTCCTTCTTATCCTCAAGCTCCTTCTCGAGCTCCCCCTTGTCCACCCTCACCAGGATGCTCCCAGCCGACTTGTAGACGACGCCTTCCGGCCCCAGCTTCTTCAGCTCCTCCAGGGCCCTCTCTATCTCCCTGAGCTCGGCCTCCACCTGTTGCTTCTGGATCAGGACGGCCTGCAGGTTCTGCTGGAGCTTCTCGAACCTTTCTAGCTGCT
>JAGGXQ010000082.1 GCA_021162925.1 Nitrososphaerota archaeon | reverse complement strand
TCGGGATCGGGCTGGGTCCTGATCCTCCCGGTGCCCAACGAACCTTACTTCGAGCTGATAGCCGAGGCCGAGGACGTATCGGAGGCGAGGAGGATGATCAGGGAGTTCAAGTCGAGGATCTCGGGCCTGCTCTCTAATCCACCTTGAGCAACCTGGAGAGCTCCTTCCTGGAGTGCTTTGAGAGCACCCTAGCAACCCTCTCGGGGGGCGTCTGGCTCACGAATATGCCCAGGCCCTTCCCCGTCGGGGGCTCCATCTCGGCGGGATAGACTTCGATGTGCCAGTGGAACTGGGCCGTGCTCTTCTTCTCCGATGGTATGTGGAAGACCATCGTGTAGGAATCGAACCCGCTCGCCTTCACGAAGCCCCCCAGGGTCGATCTGAGTATGAGGCCCAGGTCCCTTAGCTCCTTCTGGGAAATCTTCACGAAGCTTACCTCGTGCCTTTTGGGCGCTATCCAGAACTCCCACCCGAACATGGGGGCCCAGGGGCAGAAGGCGACGAAGTACCCTGTGGTGAGCACCTGCCTAGGCCCATCCCCCTCGATGCTCAGAACCTTGCACATGAGGCACCTACCGCTCTCCTTCCTGTACCTCTGGATCGCCTTCACCTCCTCTTCTATCCTAGGGGGGATCCTAGGGAAGGTGACGAGGTCGAAGTGGGCGTGCTCGACCCCAAGCTTCCTCCCGTAGTTCGCAAAGACGCTGACATAGGAGACCCCCTTCTTTCCGTAAAGCCACTTGACCATGCTCTGGACGGCCATCAAGGCGTTCTCCCATTGCTCCAGCTCCATTTCATGAAAGCCCACCGCATGCTTGGGGGTTGCGACCACCACGTAGTGGTACCCGTAGGATGGCTCCATGTAATGGGGGTAGTCGCTGTAGGTCTGAGGAGGGTTCGGATCCGATATCGGGTTCCTGCGCCTGAACGCCCTGGTGCTCCAGTCCCTGACGTACTCGCCGTCCTCGTCGCTCTTCTTCGTAAGCGCCCCCTTCTTCGATACGAGCACCAGGTCGGCCGGACCGGAAATTTCTTCGTTCCCGGGGCAATAAGGGCATTTTTCGTATTTTTCGGCCTTCCTCCCTAGGATCACGGAGAACCTATTCATGAAGTAGTCCATCCTTAACTCCATGGGCGATCATAACACGCTCTTCGGATTTAAGCTTAAGCCCGATCAAAACTCAAAAAGTTTTTCCAACCTTGTCAAATTTTAGGATTGTAGGTGAAGTTAAGCCCCTAAAGATAGCGAATGGCAAATGGGCAAGGCATCCTTGGTCCTGGAGATACATCACGGGTTCTCCATCAACCCAAACTTTCCCTACGAGAGGATCGACAGGATCAGCAGGGGGCTTACCGTGATGAACAGGTACTTCGACGCGAAAAGGATAGAGGCGGAGTTCAAGAAGTACGCCGAGTCCTGCTACCTGCCGTTCTTCAAGGAGCTCGATGAAAGCGAGCTGGATTTCAGGTTCTCCCTGGCGCTCACCGGGACCTTCCTGGAGCTGGCTTCGAAGTACGTGCCCGAGCTTACGGATCGGCTGAAGAGCCTGGTAAAGAAGGGCGCGATCGAGCTGGTCTCCACCACCTACTACAACTCGATAGCCTCCCTGAGCCAGTTCATGATGAAGGAGTTCCTAGGCCAGGTGCTGGAGCACAACGCCACCCTTTCTAAGCTCTTCGGGGTCGAGCCCAAGGCCTTCATGAACACGGGCATGATATACAACGACGCCATCGGCAAGCTGCTCACGAACAGATTCTCGCATGTGCTAGTCGCGGACGGTAGTGCCGGAATCTTCAAGCCTTACGGCGGAAGAGGGCCCAAGCTGCTGATGAGGCACCGAGAGCTCTCTAGGGAGCTCGAGGAGAGGCTCCTGCGTGGCTCTTTCGACCCGGAGAGGTACGCCTCGAAGCTCGGAGCCGAGGACGGAATCCCGATCTTGGCCTTGGACCTCAGGGAGCTCGCCAGGAGGGGTGGGAAGGCGTCGGGCTTGATCGGGCTGGCGAGGCAGGGGATCGATTGGATCACGGCTTCGGAGATAGACGAAGATGGAGGGGAGCTTAGCGTGCCCGAAATCGACACGATCTCGAAGTACGACGGCTCTAGGCCTTGGCTGAGGAACGAGTTGCAGAGGATATGCTTCCACAGGCTCGTTTCCATGCTACCTTACGTCATGGAAACGAAGGAGCGGGCGGTCCTGAGGATATACCGCCTCATCCAAGATGCGGATAACTTCCTGCAGATGTCCGGGCCTCGCTCCCTGGGCTTCTTCTCTGCCTACAACTCCATCATAACCGACTTCGAAGGTAGGGTCGCCGCCGTCGCCTACAAGGCCAAGGCGCGCGGGATCGGGTTAAAAGCTAATTAACCTCGCCCCCATCCCTCGACTATGAAATTACTGTACGTGCTCTTGGACGGGGTCGGGGACAGGCCCGAGCCCGAGCTGAACTACCTGACGCCTTTGGAGGCCGCGATCACCCCGAACCTGGACGAGCTCGCCAGGAGGGCTAGGATGGGCTTGGTTCATCCCGTAGGAAAAGGGATAGCGCCCGAATCCGATCTCGCCGTCTTCGCCATGCTCGGGTACAGGTTCGACAGGTACTTCGGGAGGGGGATCGTCGAAGTCGTTGGATCGGGCCTCGAATTTAGAAACGGGGAGCTCGCTTTGAGGGCTAACTTCGCAACCGTCTCAGATGATCTCACCCTGCTGGACAGGAGGGTTGGGAGGAGCCTTAGCGACGAGGAGGGCAGGTCTCTGGCGGACGCCATAAATTCCTCGGTCAGGTTCG
>JAGGXQ010000145.1 GCA_021162925.1 Nitrososphaerota archaeon | reverse complement strand
CCCGTGTCGGTAGTGTTGGTGTATTCGAAGGTAGATCCGGCCGGATCGAACATGGCGAAGGTGCTTAGGGAATCGTTCGGATTCGAGGAGACCGAGGAGCTTTACGATGGCATCCCGATATGCAAGAAGGGGGATTGGACGCTGGTCGGCGTCGAACCCGATATAATATACGCGGATGGGCTTGACGATAGGTTCGAGCCGGATTACTACGTGTTTCTGTCCAGGCACGAGGGAAAGGGGGGCATCCCGACCCTATCGGCCCACTTCACCGGAAACTTCTCCAAGGCCGAGTTCGGGGGGAGGGATAGGGAGCTCTCCTACTCCTACCCGAGCCTTCACAGGCTCTACCTGCTCGAGCTCACCGGCCTGAAGGATAGGGTGAAGGGGTACGAGATAGTTACAGAGCCTACCCACCACGGCCCGACGTCCCTGAAGAAGCCCCTGATGTTCGTGGAGATAGGGCCCTCAAGGGAGAACTGGCTCGACCTGAAGGCGATAGAGGTGATGATGGAGGCTTTGATCGAAGCGATCAGGAACGTCAAAAGGAGGGGGGATACGGGGATAGCCTTCGGCGGCCCCCACTACTCGAAGAGGTTCACGGAGTTCCTGCTGAGGGAGTTCCCCCTGGGCCACATAGCCCCGAAGTACGCCCTGCCCCACGTCGACGAAGAGCTGCTAGGCCAGATGATCGGTAAGTGCGTCGAAGGGGTCAGGTACGCGGTGGTCGAGCGAAAGCTAGGGAGGGAGAAGGCCAGGATACTGAAGCTGGTGGAGGAGAGCGGGCTGGAGCTCGTCAGGATTTAGAGAGCAGGTAGAGGAGGAGGGCCTTCTCCGTGTGAAGCCTGTTCTCCGCCTCGTCCCAGACCGCAGATCTAGGGCCGTCTATGACCTCGTCCGTCACCTCCTCGCCCCTCCTAGCCGGGAGGCAGTGCATGAATATCGCATCCCCCTTCGCATGCTTCATCAGCTCCTCGTTGACTTGGTAATCGGGCAGGAAGGCCCTTAGCCTCTCCTCCCTCTCGGCCTCCTTCCCCATGGACACGAACGTATCCGTCATAACGACGTCCGCATCCTTCGCCGCCTCTAGGGGGTTCGTCGTTATCTCTATCCTAGAGCCGCTCTCACCGGCGAGCTCCCTGGCCCTTTTTATGGCCCCTTCATAAGGCTCGTATCCTTTCGGGCATGCGACCCACATATCCATGCCCATCAGGGAGCTCGCGAGCAGCATCGTGTTGCATACGTTGGTCCCATCCCCTATCCAAGCGATCTTGAGGCCTTGTAGCTTCCCCTTGTACTCCCTTATGGTCTGGAGATCGGCTAGGATCTGGCAAGGATGGTAGAGGTCGGAGAGGGCGTTTATCACGGGGACGCTGGAGTATTTGGCGAATTCGACGATGCTTTCATGCCTCAGAACCCTTGCCACCACGGCATCTACATACCTGGAGAGGACCCTGGCCGTGTCCTTTATCGCCTCCCCCCTGCTGAGCTGGAGCTCATTCGAAGAGAGGAATATCGGGTTCCCTCCGAGCTCCCAGATCGCAACTTCGAAGCTGACCCTGGTCCTGGTGCTCGGCTTCTCGAATATCAGGGCGACGCTCCTCTTCTCGAGCCCCCCGCCCAACACCCCAAGCCTCCTATCGGCCTTGAGCCTATCGGCCAGGTCGAGTATTTCTTTCACCTCATCCTTGCCGAACTCGAACTCCAAGACGTGCCTCGGCCTACCCATGCTAAGACCCGAAGAGTTGCTCGATATATCTGTTTGCGTCGAAGGGTTCGAGGTCCTCGTATCCCTGCCCCGTCCCTACGAAGATTATCGGCCTCTTCGTGGTGAAGGCGATCGACAAGGCGGAGCCACCCCTTACATCCGCATCGACCTTCGTCAGGATGACGCAGTCGAAGCCGGCCTGCTCTAGGAAGGCCCTCGCCTGGTAGATCGCATCGTTCCCCGTCAAGGCATCCCCTACGAATATCTTGAGATCGGGGCGGACGACCCTCACTATCTTCTTCATTTCATCCATCAGGTTCCGGCTGGTCTGCATCCTCCCCGCCGTATCTATTAGGACCACGTCTACGTCGTGCTTCTTGGCGTAGGTTATCGCATCCCTGGCGACCGCCGCAGGATCGGCGCCGTACCTCTGCGATATCATCTTGAGGGAGAGCCTCTTGGCGTGCTCGGCGAGCTGCTCTATGGCCCCGGCCCTGTAGGTATCGGAGCAGGTCAGCAAGACCGAATACCCCTTCCGCTTGAGCATGTAGGCCAGCTTCGCCAAGGTCGTAGTCTTGCCGGTCCCGTTCACTCCGAGAAAGAGTATCGAGTAAGGCTCCCCCTCCCTCCGCTTCCTCTCTATCTCCTTCAGCAGATCGGGCTTCGGGATGGATACTATCCTCCTTATTTCGTCCTTCAAGGCCTCCTCAACGACCTTTGAAGCGTCTTCTCCCCGCTTCACCCTCTCTCCCTTCAACCTCTCCTTCACGATCAGGGAGAGCTCGTCGACGACCTCCTGGGCCACATCCCCCTCTAGGAGCTCCAGGGAGAAGCGGTAGAGCAGGTCTTCGAGCTCTTTATCCCCTAGCTCCCTCTCCGCTATCGCCGCCTTCAGACTCGAAAGGGCCTTCTTCAGCTTCTCGAACATTTACTTCCTTTCCCTCTGCTCGGCCAGTATCCTGTTCACCTCCCCCCTCGTCGCCCTGATCCTGGCGGAAACCTCTGCCAGCTCCCTCCGGATGGAGCCGAGCATCTCGGTCAGCCCCTTCACCCTCTCCTCCAGGAAGGAGATGGCATCCTCCTTGCTCTTCTCGATGTAGACGTCGGCCCCAACCCTCACGGGCAGCCTGTCGACCCCGATCACCTTCGACCTTATGAAGCAGCCCCCTCCTATCGGGACGAGGACCTCCTCATCCCCCTTAACGGAGTTGAGGGCCTCTAGCGCCATCCTGCTTTCGAGCAGGGCACCGCTGACCAAGCTCTCCCTGCTGGCGAGCTCGTTGTAGTAAGCCTCAAGCTGCTTAAGACCAACGACCAGAGAGCTAAGCCTATCCTCGGCCATTTCACCCGGCTTACCACCTGCCAAATTTAAACTTCACCCTTAAAGGCCGAAGAGCCTGCTCATTATCATGAGCTCTATCGGGGTCGTCAGGCTCCCGACCACCACGCCCTTAGAGTTGGCAAGTATCCCGGATGAAACGAACGGGACCCCTCCGTTGACCGTAGCGGGCTCGACCTCCACCTTGAGCACCTCCTTCACGAGCTCCACCTCCTCCTCGCTCGCGGATGGGTGGATCAGGGCGGCTTTATCGTTCGCGAAGACGACCGAGCCCACGTGCCTGTAGGATGCGATGGTCGCCCGCTCGATCGGTACGTCGAGCACGTCCTTAAGGAAGGCTAAGTCTTCGGGGCCCAGCATGTCCGACGCTAGCGCGCCCTTGTCGTTCGCTACGACTAGGTTCCCGACGCAGTTGTACTTCGAAGGGAGCCTCTCGACCACCAGCCCCGTCCCCTCCCTCAGGATCCTGACCTCGTCGTCCTCCGCGGTTCTGGGGAGGACTATGCCCCTGTTGTTCATGCACACCAGGGGTCCGAGGAGCCTGGTACCCGCTATATCCACCCTTACCGACTCGACCCTCAGGTAATCCTTCAGCTTCTCCTCCTTGGTCTTGGCGAGGCCCCTCGGGACCAGGATGAACTCCTCGTTCGCCTTCAGGAATACGCCTATGTTCGGGGTCCTGAAGACGTCGAACCTATAGATGCCCACCACACCACCTCCGGACTCTGGCCAGGGCGAGCTCGATCCTCCCGATCAGGGGGATGGTCGAGCCCTTCGGCTCCCCCTTCCCTTCCATGATCAACGCCAAGGCTTCGTCCAATTCGTGGGCTTCTACTTCGACGTAGGCCGTCCCGACGAACTTCGGCATGTGCGCATCGCTCCCTGCCGTCATCCCCAACCCCGTCCTTTCGGCCAGCCTCCTAGCGGCATCCCAACCGCTCTTCGCAAAGATCAGGTCGTTGGCGTTCATAACCTCTACCCCGTCGAACCCGTCTATCGAGCCCACGAAGTTCTCCCTCCCGAACGAGAAGGGATGGGCCACGACCGCATAACCCCCCGCCTTGTGTATCTCGTCTATCTGCCTTTCTTTGGCCTTCTTCACGTCGAGCTCCTCGGACAGCATGATGCCTAAAACATGCCCGAACCCCGTCGAGAGCTCGATCCCCCCTATCAGCCTCACCCCCTTCAGCTCCCTGACCCCGGAGAAGGACTGGAAGTCGTGGTTCGTTATCGCCACGGCGTCGATCCCCTTCCTCTTGGCCCAGCTGGCGACCTCCTCTAGGGTCCCGAAGGCGTCGTGCGAGTCCT
>JAGGXQ010000151.1 GCA_021162925.1 Nitrososphaerota archaeon | reverse complement strand
GGTACGAGCACCCCCTCCTCGACCTTATAGACGGTTTGAAGGGGCTTGAGGGCAAGATCCACTACGTGGTGGCCGAGGATTTCGTGGATACGAGCACCGGGACCGGGATAGTCCACATGTCCCCAGCCAACGGTGAGGAGGACTTCAAGGTCGCGACGAAGAGGGGCGTGCCGATATTCAACCCGATAGACGACAGGGTCTACTTCACCGAAGAAGCCGGGGCTTTCAAGGGTAGGTTCGTCAGGGATGCCGACGAGATGGTCATAGAGAAGCTGAGGGAGAGGGGACATCTTGTAAAGGTTGGAAAGCTCGTCCACAAGTACCCTACGTGCTGGAGGTCCCACCACAAGCTCGTCTGGGTCGCCAGGAAGGAGTACTTCTACAGGGTGGATAGGCTCGGAGATCTGCCTCTGAAAGCTGCCGAAGGCGTCGAGTACTACTACGAGCAGCCGAAGAACAGGTTCCTAAAGATCATAAAGGAGCGGGTCCCTTGGTGCATATCCAGGGAGAGGGTCTGGGGCGCTCCGCTTCCGATATGGGTGTGCTCGAAGTGCGGGACCAAGGTCTACGCGTTCAGTAGGAAGGAGATAGAGGAGAAGGCGCTGGAGCTACCGGAAGGCGGCCTGAAGCTGCACAGGCCTTGGATAGACAAGGTCGTCCTGAAGTGCCCGAAGTGTGGCGGTAGGGCTTACAGGGTCCCGTTCGTCCTCGACACCTGGCACAACAGCGGTGCAGCCCCCTACGCCGGGTTCAGCGACGAGGAGTACGAGAAGTTCGTCCCCGTCCCTTTCCTGACCGAGGGGATCGATCAGACCAGGGGCTGGGCCTACACCCTGCTCATAGAGAACGTGATAATGAAGGGGAAGCCGGAAGCGCCCTTCAAATCGTTCCTGTTTCAGGGGCACGTGCTAGATGAGCACGGGAACAAGATGAGCAAGAGCCTGGGCAACATAATAGACGGGATAGAGGCGATGAAGTCCTATCCGGTCGACGCTTTGAGGTTCTACCTGGTCTGGAAGGGGAACCCGATAGACAGCATAACCTTCAGCTTCAAGGAGCTCATGAAGAGGCCCTACCAGGTCCTCAACACGCTCTACCACATGCACGTCTACCTGGTCCAGAACGGTAAGGTCGACGGCTTCGAGCCCAGGACCCATTCCATAGATGAGTTGCTAAAGGGAGGGGAGCTGAAGGAGCCCGACAGGTGGATACTTTCGAGGCTTCAGAAGCTCGTAAGGGCCGTCGAGGTTGGGATAGAAAGGTGCAGGCATCATGAGGCCGCCAGGTCCCTCGAGCGCTTCATAATAGAGGACCTGAGCCAGAGGTACATACCGGCCGTCAGGCAGGAGATATGGGACGACAGGGCCGAGACCCTCAAGAGGAGGCTTTCGATCTACGGGGTGCTATCCGAATGCCTGCTGACCGTTGACAAGCTCCTCCACCCGATAGCCCCTTACCTGACCGAATACCTCTACCTCAAGGTCTTCGGGGACGGTAGCATCTTGGTGAGCGGGTGGCCGAAGGTCAAGGAGGAGCTGATCGACGAAGGGCTCGAGAGGGATATGGAGCTCGCCTACAGGATCGTTTCGGTCGGCAACTACGCCAGGAACCTGGTGAAGCTGAAGAGGAGGTGGCCCTTGAAGGAGGCGAGGGTCTTCTGCGCGAGGGGCCTGGGCGAGGGGATCAGGGGGCTGGAATGGATGCTGAAGTCCCTGATGAACGTCAAGGAGCTAAAATTCTTCGACGGGCTGAAGGGGCTCGGGGTGAGGCTGAAGGTGAGGCCGAACTACGGCTTGCTCGGCCCTAGGTTCAAGGACAGGCTCCCGAAGCTCGTCGAAAGGGTAGAGCTGGAGGGCGAGAGGGTGTACTTGGAGCTGGCAAGGCGTGGGAGGGCTTCGATAAGGCTCGACAGGGAGGTCGTGGAGCTCGGGCCCGAAGAGCTCGAGTTCGAGGCCGAGGCCGAGGAGGGTCTCGTCGCCGCCGAGGACTCGGGCCTGATCGTCGTGCTCAACCTGGAGAGGGATAGATCCCTGGAGGCCGAAGGCTTGGTGAGGGATCTGGCCAGGAGGCTTCAGGCCCTGAGGAAGGAGAAGGGGTACAGGCCGACCGAGGTGCTGGAGGTCGCGGCCATATCGGGCCTGAGCGAGGAGCAGGAGTCAATGGTCAGGGAGAGGCTAGAAGAGCTGGCTTACTTGGTGAGGGTGAAGAGGGTCGAGTTGGTGAAGGATGCGGTAGGGGGCGAATGGGTCGAAAAGGACGTCGACGGCGTTCCCCTGAAGTTTTTGATTCGATAGGCTCGGGTTTTAAAATGGGTGATACAAAAAAGATGACCTGTGGGTCAATACCCTTGCCAATAGGCCCTTATTTTCGGATCAGGAAGGTTAAATAGGGAGTTTGTCCTTAGTGTTTATCGATTTGGCCGTCGAGCGTAAAAGCGGTTTAGCCATATGCTTAGCCAAAAGTGGCAGGCTTATAATAAAGCTCGACGGCCCCGTTCCGACAGGCTCTTTCGTATTCGATGAGAAGGGTAGGAAGATCGCAAAGGTCGCGGAGCTCATAGGCCCGGTCAGATCCCCTTACGCCTCCGCGATCCCCCTGAGCAAGAAGGCCAAGAGGGCGGTCGGGAAGCGCGTTTACTTCGAGGTGCGGAGGGCATGAAGGCCTGCCCCGTATGTGGCAACGATAGGTTCTTCATCTACAGCGAAGGGGGCGAGCTGGTCTGCCCCGTGTGCGGCTACGTCTTCAGGGATAGGATGGAGGACGAGGGCCCCGAGTGGAAGGCCATCGACCTGGAGGAGAGGGAGAAGAGGGCCAGGGCCGGGTCCCCCCTGACCTTGACCATACACGACTTCGGCCTCTCCACGGTCATAGGGAACAGGGGCGGGAGGAACCCCGAGGAGGATGCCAGGCTGAGGAGGATGAGGAGGCTTCACGCGAGGATGAGGACCAGCACATCCGCCGAAAAGAGCCTGGCGAACCTACTCATAAGGCTGAGCGAGATAGGGACAAGCCTATCCCTTCCCAAGATCGTGATGGAGGCCGCCTCCAAGACGCTTAGGATAGCCATAATGTCCAAGGGTGTTAAGAGCAAGTCGATAGTGGGGATGGCCGCCGGGGCCCTTTACCTGGCCTGCAGGAGGTATAACACCGGCAGGACCCTGAGCGAAATAGCGAAAGCGGCCGGGGTCAGCAAGAGGTTCGTGGCGAAGTATTACAGGCTGATAAGGAAGGAGATCGAGGACGGGCACATACCTCCCCCCTCCATAGATAGGTACATAGACAAGTTCGTCAACGTCCTTAAGCTCAACCCGAAGATAGAGGAGATAGCCCTGAAGCTCTTCGAAAAGACCAGCAACTCCAAGATATTCGACGGTAAGTCCCCAGCCGGGTTCGCGGCCGCCTACCTCTACATAGCCTCGGCCCTGGTCGGCATGAAGGTCCCCCAGAAGGATCTCGCCGACGTAGCCGAAGTCACCGAGGTTACCGTGAGGAACAGGTGCAAGGAGATAATGGGCGGGTTCACCATAAGGCTCGTACCGAAGGTCGAGGAGGACCACATGGCCAGCGACGAGTACAAGGTCAAGATGCTGATCAAGGACGTCAAGAGGCTCATGGAGAAGGCTAAATAGCCCCAAGGCCATATCGGTGCCATGAGGATAGAAGAGGCGAGGAGGGATCACTACAGGAGGCTTGCGAAGAAGGAGGGCTACAGGAGCAGGGCCGCCTATAAGCTCATCGAGATAGACGAAAAGTTCGGCGTGCTCAAGAAGGGCTACGTGGTCATCGACTTCGGGGCGGCACCTGGCGGTTGGCTCCAGGTCGCGTCGAAGAGGGTCGGGCCATCCGGTCTGGTCATAGGCGTCGACCTGAAGGAGATAAAGCCGCTCTCGGAGAACGTGAAGCTCCTGAAGGGCGACGTGATGGACGAAGGGATCTCGAGCCTGCTCCTATCCATGATGCCTAGGAAGGCGGACCTGATCCTTTCGGATCTATCGCCGAAGATATCCGGGATATGGTCGGTCGACCACCTGAGGCAGATCGAGCTCTGCGAAAGGGTCTTGGAGCTCTCTCAAACCCTTCTCAGGAAGAACGGCAGCATGGTCATGAAGCTGTTCGAAGGGGAGCAGGTCAGGGATTTCGTCGGCAGGGTGAGGAGGGCCTTCAGGACCGTGAGGCTTTTCAAGCCGAAGGCGAGCAGGAAGGAGAGCAGCGAAATCTACCTCGTCTCCCTAGGATTCGTCGGCGGAGCTTATGGCCCTGATTAGCTCCCTAGGGGTTGCGTTGGTCCTTATCCCCTTCGGGTTGAGGGAGGTCCTAGAGGCGAGGAACCCCATCCCCCTCAGCAACTCGACCACCCTAGACGGGCTCGGGCTGCTCCTCCTCGCCTTCCTAGCCCAGTTGTCGAGATCGAAGTAGGTGGCGGGTTTGCCCACCTCCTCGACCGCGATCGAGAGCAGCTTCCTCGCCCTCCTCATGTAGTCCTCGACCGATAGCTCTAGGGCCTTCTTCACGTACTCGGCGGAGAATAGCTCACCTATCCAGAGGGGCCCCGCAACCCTGTACTTCGAGCCGCAGAGCCTACACGAGGCAAGGGGCTCTGGGCCCAGCTCCCTGAAGCCGCAGGAGTCGCAGTGCATCAAGTACCCTATCCTGTCGATCGTCCGCCCGACCTCCGCCCTCCCCTTCCTGACCACGGAGTACGCCCTCATGTAGTGCCTGACGCTCTGGGAGTAGACGGGCTCTATGCCCAACCCTAGCCTGGTCGCCACCCTAGCGATCGCGCCGTAGAGCAGCCTTAACCCGACCTCGTGCATGTACTCGCACCTCAAGGGAAGGCCGTAATATCTGGCCAGCGCCAGCCTCGGATAGTTCCCGCAGAGCACGGGGGTATCGGTGGCGGTGACGGATAGGAGCCCCCCGTTCCTCACCGACCTGAGCCCGCAGTCCAGGTAGGGGGCTGGGCTCCCGAACGGGTCTATGTCGACTATATCCGGCCTGCTTCCTGGCTTCCCTAGGGAGTCCAGGAATTCACAGCACTCCAGGTTGAAGAGCTTCACCTTGTCCGAGACCCCGTTGAGCTCCGCCGACCTCCTGGCGAGCTCCAGGGCCCTAGGGTTGAGGTCGTTCAGCATCACAAGCTCTATCCCATCGACCTCGACCGCGACCCTGATCCCCCTAGCCCCCAGGCTCGAAAGGGAGTCGGCCATGCGCTTGGCCCCCGCGAGCTCGGTAGCGGCCCTGTAGATCGATACGCTCAGGTCCCTGGCCAGGGCCGAGTTGGGGTTGTAGAAGGCGGGCTCCTTCGGAGGAACCGGGGAGTCCCATCCCTCGGGCACTAGAAGCCTGGTCCTCCCCTCCACTATCTCCACCGCCATCCGAAGGGCGTAACTGCCCGAAGTAAAGAACCTTTTCCCGATAGGGTTAAACCCTTCCAGGCCAAAGCCTCTGGCGTGATCAGGGCTTGGTTCATAACGGGGGCCCCTGGGGTCGGGAAGACGACCGCCCTGTTGAAGCTCGTCGATCTGCTGAAGAGGAAAGGGTACACCTTGGGCGGGATCGTCTCTAGGGAGGTCAGGAGGGGAGGGGTAAGGATAGGGTTCGAGATGGTCGACCTGATGACCGAGGAGAGGGGGACCTTGGCCTCCAAGGAGCTGACCAAGGGCCCTAGGGTCGGCTCCTACAGGGTCGACCTGGAATCGCTCTCGAAGTTCTCGAAAGCCCTCCTGAGGGCGATGAGGTCTTGTGACGTCGTGGTATGCGATGAGATAGGCCCCATGGAGCTCATGAGCCCTGACTTCAAGAGGGCCGTGAGGGAGCTAATGGATTCCGGGAAGCCCGTAATAGGGGTCATCCACAGGAAGGTGAAGGACGACCTTGTCGTGGATATAAAGGGGAGGGGCGACGTAAGGGTCGTGGAGCTGACCTTCGAGAACAGAAACAGGATCGTCGAGGAGCTGGGGGAGGAGCTGCTGAGGTGGCTGGGTGGTGATCGGGGGGGTTGACGAGGCCGGCAGGGGGCCGATCATAGGGCCCCTGGTCGTGGCGGGGGTCTCGGTAAAGGAAAGCGATGTCGAGGTGCTGAAGTCGATAGGGGTGAGGGATTCGAAGCTCATCCCCAGGCCCGTAAGGGAGAGGCTCTACCGCATCATAAAGGAGGTCGCGAGCAAGGTCGTTGTTGAGAAGATCGAGCCGAGGGTCATATACGAATACGTCTCACACGGAAAGTATGAGAGGCTGAACTACCTGGAGGCGATCGTGATGGCGAAGGTGATAGACGGGCTGGATGCCGACGTGGTCTACGTCGACTCGTGCGGCCCGACGGATAGGCTCGAGAGGGACATAAGGAGCCACTTGAAAAGGAAGGGCGTAAGGCTCGTGGTGGAGCACCACGCCGACAGGAACTACACGGTGGTGGGGGCCGCTTCCATAGTGGCGAAGGTGGAGCGCGATCTCGTGATAGACGCCCTGAAGGAGAGGTGGGGGGACTTCGGTAGCGGCTACACATCCGACCCCAGGACCCTTGAGTTCGTGAAGAGGCTCCTAGATTCTGGGGAGCTGCCCGAGTTCGTGAGGAAGAGCTGGAAGACCCTGGACTGGATGAAGCAGAAGAGCCTGGACGACTACTGACGCCTCGCCAAGATGAGGGCGTGATCCTTGTCGTAGGGTTCGAGCGAGACGATCTGAATTATCTCGAACCCGCTTCTCTTCAGCTTCTCGACCTCCCTCTCGAATATGAAGCTGGGCTTCTTGGTCACGTCTATGCTCCTGGCCTTGACGATGAGCATCAGATATCCATGCCTCCTCAGGTATACCTTCGAGTTCTCGATGGCAATCTCGGTCTGATCGGCTTGGGCTACGTCGCAGTATACCACGTCCACCTTCGTGAATACGGACGGGTATTCCAACGGCTTCCTCGCATCCTCTAGGATCGGGACGACGTTCCCCCTCTTCTTCGCGACCCTCTCTATGAACTCCCTCATGACCCTAGGTGAAACTTCGACGGCGAATACGATGCCTTCGTCCCCGACCAGATCGGAGACGTGGCTAACCGTCGTGCCGGTGGAGGCCCCCAGGTAAAGGACCTTCGTCCCCTCCCTTATCGGCATCTGCTTCAGGCCCTTGAGCAGGGCAGCCGAGAGCTTGCTCCTGTATGGGTTCCATAGCCTGTACTCCTCGCCGTCCAGGTAGACGAGCCTCTCGCCGTATACCCTATCCCCCTTCACCAAGTTCTTCGTGGCGGGCCTCCTAGATCCGTCCTCGAACCATGCCAGCCTATCTCCCATGCCTCTTACCCTTAGGAGAGGGGTACTTCTCCCTTATCTCCCTTATCCTCTCCTCGAGCCTCTCCTTAAGCCCCTCGACCTTCTCCCCCCTGAAGAAATCCAGCTTCGCCGCTATCGCCAGCTTGGATGCGAGGCTCCTGGCGACCTTGCCCCTCTGCCACCTAGGAGAGCCCCTTACCAGCTGGTGCTGGAATATGATCCCGTGCTTCGGGGGCTTTCCTCCCTTCCTCAAGGCCCTGAAGAGCGCCTTCTCGGCCCCCAAGACCTGGATCGTGCTCGCCGGCATCATCGCCAGCTTGTCGAGCCCTCCGGCCTTAGCTATGAGCCTGGCCCCTATCGTCGGGCCGGCGAGCTCCGATAGGTTTGGGGCAACCCTCTCCATCTGCCCCTCTAGGTGCTCCTGTAGAGAGCGCCTCAGCTCTAAGAGGTTCAGGATCTCTTCGGATAGCCTGAGTATCATCCTCAGATCGCCTTCGCCTATCCCTCCCCCCTTCGACCCCTTCGCCTCCTCTACCAGGAGCCTCGCCCTGTCTTCGGGTATCCCCTTGTCGATCAGGGCTTCGAGAACCACGTCCTCCTTCCTGCCGACTGCGAGCACGTACTTGCAGTAATCTTCGATCTTGTTCGCGTGCTTCACGAGCTCTGGGAAGTGGAGCCCGTACCACTCCTTGAGCCTCATGCCCAAGGTGTTTATCGCCTTGTCGAGCTCGTCTAGGGCGTCTATCGTCTCGATCAGGTGCAGGTCGGGCCTCTCCGACAGCTCCTTCACCTTCAGCTCGGATAGGGATATGGCGACCTCCCTCAGCAGCTTTATCGCCTCGGCCTCATCCTTCACGAACCCCGCCTCGATCATCAGCCTTACCTTCCTCTCCATGATCTTCTTCGACAGCTCCTCTCCGGCCAGGGATGCCTTGATCCCCATCTCGCCCAAGATGGATAGCAGCCCCTCTTCGTTCACCCTCAGCTCGACCCCCCTCAGCCCTTCGATGAACGGCCTCACAGAGTCGACGAGTCTGCCCCGCTTGAGCTTCAGGTAATCTTCGATCGAGATCCTCTTCGAGCCTTTCACGTTCAGCCTCTTGTCCGTAAGGATAAGCCCGGCCTCCGTGAGCGCCAATATGCCTTCCATCCAACCCTTTTTGGTTCAGGGTTATATAAAACGGTGCCGAAGATCCTGCGGGTTGGATCTATCGGTCGATCTGGGGGTGAGGCTGAGGAACCCTACCATCCTGGCTTCGGGGATACTAGGGGTGAGCTTGGAGACCCTGAAAAGGGTCTACGAATCCGGGGCCGGAGCGGTCGTGAGCAAGTCGGTAGGGCTGGAGCCGAACCCGGGGTATGAGAACCCCACCGTGGTCGAGGTCGATTGCGGATACCTTAACGCCATAGGGCTGGCGAATCCGGGGGTGGATTCCTTCTCGGAAGAGCTGGCCAAGGTCGATATACCGCTCTTCGTCAGCCTTTACTCTAGGAGCGCGGAGGGGTTTCGAGAGCTCGTCAGAAGGCTCGAAGGGTTCAAAGTGCTAGGGTTCGAGCTGAACCTCTCATGCCCTCACGTGAAGGGCGTGGGCCTTGAGGTGGGATCCGATCCCGATGCGGTCTATGAAATAGTTAGGGAGTGCAAAAGGGAGACGGGGAAGCCGATATTCGTGAAGCTCTCGCCCACGGTCGGGGTCGTCGAGGTGGCTGAATCCTGCAAAAGGGCGGGGGCTGATGCCGTTGTGCTTGCGAACACCTTCAGGGGGATGGCGATAGACGTGGAGAGCATGAAGCCCATCCTGTCGAACGGATTCGGGGGTCTTTCGGGCCCGGCCATAAGGCCCATGGTCCTCGCCTTGGTGTACGAGGTGTATGAGAAGGTGGAGATCCCGATAATAGCATCGGGAGGGGTCGTCAAGTGGGAGGACATGGTCGAGTATATTCTGGCCGGCGCTAGGGCCGTCGAAATAGGGACGGGGATAGCCTATAGGGGGCTGGGTATATTCAAGGAGCTTTTAAGTGGGCTAGAGGAATACATGAGGCGGAAGGGGTTCGAGAGGGTTGAGGAGCTCGTCGGCCTTGCCCATGAATAGGCCCAGGGCGGTCAGGGTAGTCAAGGTCGTTGATGAAGCGAAGGATACAAGGACCCTCATCTTCGAGGACGAGCTCCTTTCGAAGGCGGAGCCCGGCCAGTTCGCCATGGTCTGGGTCCCTGGGGTTAAGGAGATGCCCATGAGCATCTCTTACATGAGAGGTAGGCTCGCGGGCGTAACCGTCAAGAGGGTCGGTAAGGGGAGCTCCGCGCTTTACGACAGAGGGGTCGGGAGCTTGATAGGGGTCAGGGGGCCATACGGAAAGGGGTTCAGGCCCGTTAGAAAGAAGGCCCTGCTCGTTGGAGGAGGCGTCGGCTTGGCCCCCCTCCTCCCCCTTGCGGAGAGGCTGATGGAATTCGGCAGGCCTACGCTCGTGGCTGGGGCGAAGAGCAGGGAGGGGATACCGTTCTTCGACAGGGCGAGGAGGCTCCTTGGCGATAAGGTGGTATTCGTTACGGAGGACGGCAGCTTCGGCGAGAAGGGGTTGGCGAGCGACGTTGCCGGCAGGCTAATGGACGGCTTCGAAGTAGTGTACACGTGCGGCCCGGAAGCCATGATGAGGAAGCTCTACGAGCTTGCCAAGGAGAAGGGCCTGGAGATCCAGGCGAGCCTGGAGAGGTTCATGAGATGCGGATTCGGGATCTGCGGTAGCTGTGCGATAGGGCCCTTCCTGGTCTGCAAGGACGGCCCGGTCTTCGACAAGGGGATGCTAGAAGCTGTCGAGGGGGAGTTCGGCTCCTACTCCAGGGATAGGTGTGGGAGGAGGATCCCGATCTGACGAAAAGTATAAATCGCCACCACCCAAGCCGGTGGTATGCCGACCCACGGTTCGCTCACGAAGGCTGGCAAGGTGAGGAGCCAGACCCCTAAGATACCCGGCAGGCCTAGGAGGTCCAAGGTGCCGAAGGTAAGGGCCAGGCTCACCTACTACAAGAGGTATATACTGAAGAGGAAGGCGGGGCAGAACTGGATATCTTAAGCTGGTAAGGATGAAGGCTCCCGTATTCGGGCTGGATGGCGAAGTGAAGAAGAACATTAGGCTACCGAAGGTATTCGAAACGCCGTTCAGGCCCGATCTCATAAACCGTGTCTTCTGGGCGATGTTCACCCATTCCCTACAGCCGAAGGGGACCGATCCCCTGGCCGGGGAGAGGACGAGCGCTAGGTCCTGGGGCGTAGGGCACGGCGTATCTAGGATAGCCAGGGTAAAGGGGGAGAGGCACCCCAGGGCTGGGATGGCCGCTGGAGTGGCGGGGGTCGTGAAGGGCAGGGCCGCCCATCCCCCGAAGGCCGAGAAGGTCATATACAAGAGGGTCAACAAGAAGGAGAGGTGGCTCGCAACCGCCTCGGCCATAGCCGCCAGCGCGTCCAAGGAGCTGGTCCTGAAGAGGGGGCATAGGGTAGAGGACGTCCAGATACCCCTGATCGTGTCGAAGGAGCTGGAGGAGGTTAAAAGGACCAAGGACCTGATAGAGGTGCTCAAGCGCCTGGGCCTTGAAAAAGAGCTTGAGAGGGCCAAGGAAGGGACGAAGAGGAGGAGCGGGAAGCCCAGGATGAGGGGGAGGGTAAAGAAGGAGCCGAAGAGCATCCTGCTGGTGGTCAAAGAGGATAAGGGGATAGGGAAGGCCGCCAAGAACCTCCCAGGGGTCGACGTGGTCCTCGCCAAGGACCTGAGCGTGGTTCACCTGGCCCCAGGGGGCCACGCCGGGAGGCTCGTGATCTGGAGCGAGCCTTCGCTCAAGTGCATATCGAAGAACGTCATCTCCTCTTCCTTAAGGATATTAGGGAAAGCGTGATCGCCGCAACGCTCAACACCCCGATCCCCACGATTCCGTAGTAGAGCGAGTTCAAGCCTCCCTCCATTCGATCGATCCTTTCTACCGTCTCGTTCAGAAGGGCCTGAACCGATCCGTACGATTGGTTGAGGTCGAGCACGCTCTCGAGCATGCTCTTCGTTTCGTTAAGCTCGCCCTCTATCCTCACGAGCTCCTCCCCTATGGGGCTGAGGTTCCTGGTGGCGTAGAAATCGGCTTTGGCCAGGTTCCCCGTTTCGTCTTCGGCCGAGATCACGTGCCTCCCCTCGGCCAGGAACGGGAGCCTGATCCCTACCTTGAAGGTACCGTTGAGATCGACGATCGCCGTGGAGACCTGGACCCCGTCCACGGATAAGTAGACCTCGCGATCGTAGGAGAAGCCGTAACCCGTAACGGTCACCGTGCTACCAGAAGGCCCCTCCTTCGGGCTCACCTCGATCCTAGGCTCAGGGAACTCCTCCCCCCTCGCCAGGACCACGTCCTCGTTGGCCCTTCCGTTCGGCCCGTACCTGCAGTCCACCCAAGCTATGTATACGTCTTCCCCGACCGCCATCCCGAAGTAATCTCCTATGAACTCCGGTATCCCCTGCATCGGGTTCGATGGATGGTCGGATACCCTCATGTTCGGCGAGAAGGTATCCCCGCAGTCCTCCGACCTGGTGTAGTAGATGTTGTAGCTGGTGTCGGATGGATCGTCCCTCATATCCCCCCAGGCCACGTGCACGACGCCATCCTTATCCACGACGACGAAGGGGAAGAACTGCCCCCTTTCGGTTTCGTCGTCGTTGAGCCTCTTGGGCTTTGACCAATCCTTGCCATCCGTCGACCTGCAGAAGTATATGTCCGCGGGATCGGGCCCCTCCCCCTTGGCCGCGAAGACGTAGTAAACGTAACCATTGGGCCCCACGGCGAGGTAGGCCATCATCGAGGTCCATGCCCTGAACATGGTGGGCCTGAGCCAGTAATCCATTTCGCCCATCTCCGCCACCTTCACGGGCTTCGAGAAGCTCCTCCCCCCATCCGTGGACCACGCAACCGTGGGGGCGAACTTTCCCTCCCAAGGGCCGTCGGCCAGGGAATCGTAGTACCCGACGTAAAGCTTCCCATCTGGAGCCACCGCGGGCATCGAGCCCTGGACTATCCTCTTGGAGAGGCCGTAGATGTAAAGGTAGGTGGGGCTCACGCTCACGGGCTCCGACCAATTCCTCCCCCCATCCCTAGAGGAGACGAGCTTTATGGTAGTCTTTATGGTCGGGGTCCTGAGGTACGGATATTCGCTGGAGATCGGGTACTCGTAAAGGAACTCCGTGTAGGTCACGTAAAGCACGTCCTTCTCCGGGTCTTCGGGATCGGGCCCAACGGTGAGCCAAGGCTTGTCCAGGAACTTTACTATGACCCTATCTTCAAGCACCACGACGTCCCCGCTGGATGCTACGTAAGGCGAGGACCAGCTCTCCCCTCCATCATCGGATCTGGACACGACTATGCTCGAGACCATGGCCTCGTACAGGTTCCCCTGGACCAAGAAGCTCATGTACCCTATGCTCATGTAGCAAGCGTAGGCGCTCCCGTCCCTCGAGAAGGCGACCGTCGGATCGCTACCGAAGTAATCCTCCCTCATGATCTTCAAGACCTTCGGCCCTTCCCACCTGAAGCCCCCGTCCCTGCTCACGTAAGCCTCCGCCAAGAAGTACTGGTAGTCCAAGGTCACGAGTATCAGGTTGGAACCGTCCTTCGGGTTTACGGCCAAGGAAACGTAATTCTGGTACGGGTTCCTGCCTAGGTCCCTGCTGACGACTACGCTCCTGCTGAAGTTTCCAGCCATTCTGCGAGGAGGCTTCAACCCCCCGCTGTAGAGCTGGACGCTTGGCGATATTACGCCCTGCTCCTTGGCCCATATCCCTCCCGAAAGCATCCTCGAGAGGGGCCTAGGCTGCAGCGGTATGGCGCTCTCACCTTCGCCCTGTCCGGGCGGCATGGCCAGGAGGATGAGGAGCGAGATCAGCAACCAGTGCTTGATCAACGGCAACGTGGTCCTTCCTCGGTTCTTAAACTTTTGGTCCTAGCCGCTCACCATCCTCTTCACGAGTTCGGCGGTGAGCTGGGATAGCCCATAGGTCACCGCTAGGACCAGGAAGAGGCTGATCGGCGAGGCGAGTGGATAAAGCTCCCCCTTCGTAGCCAGCTCCGACATGAAGCCCATCAGAGGGGCCACTATTACGTAGAGGGCTATGAACCTCATGAGCGCGAAGAAGAAGGTGGTCGCCCTGTCGGCCTTAACTATCCCACCGAACTGCCTGAAGAGCTTCTGTAGCGAGGTTATGGATGCCGCTACGACTATGATGCCCAGCAGGTACTTCGCCCACTCCACCGAAGCCACCTTGTAGGCGCTCATCGCCGCGTACCCGACCATCACGACCGTTGCGAGCTCTACCATCATCCTCTTCATCTCCACGTCCCTTGAAAGCATCCTAACGAACTCGTCCCCGCCTTTGCTGAGGATCAGGAGCGGGTTGATCAGTATGGCGGCCCTCCTTTCCACCAAGCTCATTATGCCCTTCATCTTCCTGACTATCACGGATACTAGGGTGAGGTTGAACGCGTAGGCGAACATCGCCATGTACGCGTACTTGGCCGGTATGAGGCTGGTCGCCGTTATAAGGTAGGCTATGACTATCAGGCCGAACTCCCCTGTGTTTCCCAGGGATAGGGAGAGCGGTATCGCATCCCTGGGCTTTATCCCGCTGAAGATCGAAGAAAGGAAGACGAACAGGCTCCTGAAGAAGAAGGCGATGAGCGAAAAGGCGAGACCCCCCGCCATTATTTCGATGAGGCCGTAGGGCGACATGCCGACTGTCCCCTTTGGAACGAGGTAAGGCAGCGTCGCCACGAATCCGAGCAGGGCGAGGGAGAAGTAGCTCTCTATCGCCTTAAAGGCCTCTTCGTCGAACCCCCTCCAAGAAAGCATGACCGCACCTATGAAGACGATCACGGCCTCTGGCAGGCTAAGGGTGCTCGATAGGGCTATCAGGATCGCCAAGTAAAGGATCGAGAGGAGTATCTTGGAATCCCTGTCCTCTATCCTCCCTATGAGCCTGTTGAAAGGGCCGCTGAGCATGTAGAGCAGGGGTATCAGGGCAAGTATGGTTGCGAACTCTATGCTGATTTCGCCTTCTCCTAGCTGGGGTTGGAGGGTGAACATGCCTATCGAGAGGAGGAATACGGCCAGTATGTCCTCGAACACGGACAGGGTTATCCCGTAGTAGCCCAACCTCTTCTCGGTGAAGCTGGTAAGCC
>JAGGXQ010000079.1 GCA_021162925.1 Nitrososphaerota archaeon | reverse complement strand
TCCGGAGAGCGATAGGCTGATCCTCGAGGCGGGGACCCCCCTCATAAAGAAGGAGGGGCTGAGGGTCGTCGGGGAGCTCAGGAGGCTGAAGGGGGATGCGTTCGTGGTCGCCGATATGAAGGCGATGGACGTAGGGAGGTTGGAGGCCAGGCTGGCCTACGAGGCGGGGGCAGATGCCGCGACGGTTGCGGGGGCGGCGTCTAGGGAGACGATCGAGGGCTTCATCGATGAAGCGCATGAGCTCGGGATCTACGCCTTCATGGATACGATAGCCGTTCAAGATCCCCCCGCGGTTTTGAAGGGGCTGAAGCTCAAGCCGGACGTGGTGATAATACACAGGGCCATCGACGTGGAGGAGAGGGTTGAATTCGGATTCGAGGAGGCGAAGAGGGTGAAGGGTCTCGGGCCCATGGTCGCCGTAGCCGGCGGTATCAAGCCCGATATGGTCGAGGAGGCTTTGAGGAGCGGGGCCGACATAATAATCGTCGGCAGGTACATAACCAAGGCGGAGGACGTGGGCAGGGCGGTGGGGGAGTTCCTGGAGCTCCTGGGCTGAACTATTTTAAGCCCCGAAGCCGATCGAGCCCTAGATGGTGACCAACCTCCCCGAGAGGGCGAAGGCGATATGGGCGAAGGCGGTAGCCGCCAGGGACCCCAGGCTCAAGCTCCAGCTCCTAGAGGAGTTCTACAGGAGCTTCCCGAAGCACAAGGGGACCGAGAAGCTCGAGAAGTCGATAAAGAGGCAGATAGCTTCTCTGAGGAGAGAGCTGGAGGAGGCGAAGAGGAGGAAGGGGAGGAGGGACCCATGGGCCGTGAAGAAGGGAGAGGAGCCCCAGCTTGCCCTGACGGGAAGCATCGAGGACGCCGTCGAAGCCTTCTCCTCCCTTACGAACCTGAGGCCGAGCCTCCCTAGCATCCTGGCCAAGCCCGTGGTCGGCACCTTCAAGGGGCTCGGGGTATCCTTCCAGCTGGTCCTGGCCCCTTACGACGAGAGGCTCGGCGAGGAGAGGAGGGAGAGGTTCCTGAGGCTTATGAGGCCCTCGGACCTGATAGTCTTCGTCGGGGATGATGGTTCCTTCTCGAAGTTCAGGGATTGGATGCTCGAGCACAACATATCCTTCGGGAGGGGGGTCGAGCTCTCCAGGATGCCTTCAGGGGGGATAAGGATCGTCGGCAGGACCAAGCTCAAGAGGGAAGAAATAACCTCCCTCCTATCGGGCTACGGGATAAGGAACGCTTTGGTCAGGCTGGAAGAATCCTCGACCCTGGAGGACGTGGAGGATGCGGTCTTCGGGAGGACCTTCAAGAAGGTCCTGAGGCTGGAGCCTGGCGGGATAGAGCCAGAAGAGCTGGCGAGGAGGGCGCTCGAGGAGCTCGGGCTCATCAGGGTCTTCACGAAGAAGGCCGGCTCCCCTCCATCGGATAGGCCCATACTCCTCGAAGACGGGACTACGGTCATAGAGCTCGCGAGGGAGGTCCACAAGGAGCTCGCCAAGGGCTTCAGGTTCGCGAAGGTGTGGAGGGGAGGGAAGGTCGTGAGGGTCGGGCCTTCGTTCAGGCTCCTAGATGGCGACATCGTCGAAATTCGCTCGTCTTGAGCACTCCAGGGCGAAGAGCTCCTCGAAGAAGAGCCTCCTCCTCGCCTTGATCCTGCATTCGAGCCCCAGGCCCGAGAGGCCCTTCAAGAGCCCTTCTAGGTCGGATAGGCTAGAAGCCAGGAGTAAGAGCCTCCCGCCATCCACCAGCCTCCTCTCCCCGCTCCTAGCGAACTCCAGGGCGGACTCGTATCCCCTCGGCCCTCCCTCCACGCACCTATCCCCCAGGCCTTCGGAAGGGAGGTAAGGCGGGTTGAAGGCGACGAGATCGAACACGCCATCCCTGAAGGCCTCGGCTTTGTCGCACGCGATCAGCTCGACGTTCTCGACGCCCGACTTCTTGAGCGATTCCTTGGCCTCTAGGAGCGATTCGAGGTCCAAATCCGTCCCAACCACGAGCCCGAACCTCTTCGAAAGCTCGAGGAGGGCTAGGCCGATCCCGCACCCGATCTCACAGGCCCTGTGGCCACCGTAATCGGCCAGGGCATCTATGAAGAAATAAGTGTCCTCCCTTGGGAGGTATATCATTTCCTCACGAATATGTTTATCCTCTCGTCCCCCTCCAGCTCCTGGATGATCCTCTTCACGACCGAGCCGATAGGGTCCTTGAGCCCCGCCCTCTTCTCCAGCTCCTCGAAGCTCTCGAAGGGCTTCTTCTCCCTCTCCCTCAGTATCCTGAACATGAGGGTCTTGCCTATGCCGGGTATCAGCTCGAGCGAGTGTATCCTGGGGGTTATCGGCTGAAGCCTGTTGAAGTAATCCACGAACCTCCTCTCGTTCTCCCTCACGATCCTTTCGACGACCGAAGGGAGCTCCATCCTGGCCCTGGGGGTGAGCATGTCGTAGGTGAGCTTGCCGAGCACGCTGACGACCTTGACCCGCTCGTGCTTCCCCACGCAGACCCTCTCCCCTACTTCGAAGGTCGCGTTCTTCATCCCGAGCACCTCGAGCAGGGTGAACCAATCCTCTCCTATCGACTGGACTATCGGGCCCTCCCTCCC
>JAGGXQ010000039.1 GCA_021162925.1 Nitrososphaerota archaeon | reverse complement strand
GAGGATCGGCATGAGCCTCAAGGTAGGGGTCCTTGCCCTTCAGGGGGATGTAGAGGAGCACATAAGTGCCTTGAAGTCCTCGATGGATAAGCTCGGCATCGAAGGGGAGGTGCTCTGGGCCAAAAGGGAGGAAGAGATCAGGGGGCTAGACGGGCTCGTAATACCCGGAGGGGAGAGCACGGTCATAGGGGCGCTTTCGACGCTCAAGGGCGCCTTCAGGGCCTTGAAGGAGAGGGCAAGGGAGGGGATGCCGGTGATGGGGACGTGCGCCGGGCTGGTGGTGATGGCGAGGCGTGTATACGATAGGGTCGTTGGCGAGGTGGATCAGAGGACCCTGGGCCTTTTGGACGTGGTGGTGGAGCGCAACACCTTCGGCAGGCAGAGGGAATCCTTCGAGGCTTATCTCGACATCCCGGCCCTTGGGTGCGAGGGCTTCAAGGGGGTCTTCATAAGGGCCCCGACCGTGAAGGAGATCGGCCCCGGCGTCGAAGTGATCGCCAGGCTGGGAAGCCATATAGTCGGGGTGAAGCAGGGGAACTTGCTCGGCCTCTCCTTCCACCCCGAGCTTTCCGGCGATACGAGGATTCACGAGCACTTCCTCAAGATGATCCTGTCCTACAAAGGGCTCAGACCGTAGTGAGCTGGAACTTCCTCCAGTGCAGCTGCTCGGACTTGGGCATGGATGCGAGGTCCCTCAAGCCCATCTTCACCTTCCCCTTTTCGTGGAAGAACTTCAGGCTCAGCATCCTCACGGGCTCCTCTTCGTGCCAACCGTAAAGGACCAGCCCGTCCTTCAAAAGCCTCCAGGGGCCGCCTTCCCTGTACCTCCTGAGCACGTTTTGATCGAACTCGATCAGGTCCCTCCCGTGGTCCCTGCCGTCCATCCTCTCCAACCTCTCCAAGAGCTCCACGTACGGCTTCATACGGTTGGTTTGGCATCAACTTATTTATCCCTTGGCCTAGATCCCTCCCGTGAGGAGGGTCCACGTCTATATATCGGGGCTGGTCCAAGGGGTGGCGTTCAGGTGGTTCGTCAGGAGGATGGCCAAGGAGCTGGGGGTCAAGGGCTGGGTCAGGAACCTACCCGATGGTAGGGTGGAAGCGGTCTTCGAGGGGGATGAAAGGGCCGTGGAGAGGATGGTCGAGCTGTGCAGGGTCGGGCCCCCGGCTGCGAGGGTCGATGAGGTTAGGGTTCAAAGTGAGGAGTACAAGGGCGAGTTCGACGACTTCAAGATAATTTATTAAACCCATCGGTTTAGCCGGTTGGATGAAGCGGGTTGCCCTCATCAAGGGAGATGGCATAGGACCAGAGGTCATAGACGCCGCCCTAAGGGTCGTGGATGTGCTCGATCCCGACGTCGAATTCATACCTTGCGACGCCGGATACGAGTGGTGGAAGGAGCACGGTGGCCCCAGCTACATACCTGAAGATACCTGGGAGGTCTTGAGGAGCACCGACGCCTGCCTAAAGGGCCCGACGATGACCGTCCCAGATCCGAAGCTACCGAAGAGCGCAACCGTGAGCATAAGGCAGGGGCTCGACCTCTACGCCAACGTGAGGCCGATAAAGACGCTCCCGAACCCCAACGCCAAGGCCGATCTCGACTTCGTATGCGTTAGGGAGAACACGGAGGGCCTTTACTCCGGGCTCGACTTCAGGATAAGCGACGAACTCGCGATATCCATAAGGAAGGTCACCAAGCGGAGCAGCATCAAGGTCGCGAGGTATTCTTACGAGCTTTTAAGGGATAAGGGGTGGAGCAGGCTTATAGTGGTGAACAAGGCGAACATACTGAAGCACTCCGACGGGCTCTTTTTGGAAGCGGTCGAGGAGCTCCACAAAGACTATCCGGAGGTAAGGGTCGAGAAGTTCTTCATAGACAACATGGCCCAGCAGCTCGTGATGAACCCGACCCAGTTCAACCGGAGCGTGCTGCTCGGCTCCAACCTATTCATGGATATAATATCCGAGTTGGCATCGGGGCTCCTAGGCGGCATAGGGCTCGTTTACTCGGCGAACTTCGGCGACGAGTATGCGATGTTCGAGCCCGCGCATGGGACGGCGCCGGACATCGTGGGCCAGAACAAGGCGAACCCGACGGCCGCGGTGCTCTCTGCGGCTTGGTTGCTCGACTACCTAGGTGAGAGGGACAAGGCGAGGGCGATATTCGAGGCCGTTTACGAGGTTTACAGAGAGGGTTTGCACCTGACCCCCGATCTGGGAGGCGAGGCCAGCACCTCCGAGATGACCGAAGCGATCGTGGAGAAGCTAAAAGGTTTAAATCGGTGAGGTGAAAGATCCCTCAATGGCCATAGGGGATGAGGAGATCAGGAAGGCGGCCGAGCTGAAGACTTGGCTCGAATCTAGGATAAGAGAGCTGGAGGCGGAATTGGAGAGGCTCAACGATACGCTCGAGGTGCTCAACGCCGTTTTGAGGGCCGGTAGCTTCAAGAAGGCATCCGAGCTGGCCCAGAAGGAGGCGGTCGAGGTGAGGCCCCTGAAGAGGGGGGATGGCAAGCTGCTTGCGAACGCCTATATATCCGAGGACGAGGTCTCGATAGTCCCGGCCAGCGAGGTGAAGCTGAGCTCCTCGATCCCTCCCTTCAGGTCCTTCTTCGTAAACAGGGTCCTTAACGGGATGAGGAGCAGGGACCTGGAGCTGGCAGAGAAGGGGGCGCTATCGGAGGAGGAGGCCCTGAGCTACGAGATCGACGAGGACGATTTCATCAGGAAGATAACCGTGAGGAACTACGGGAACAGGAGCAGGCTGAACGACATCCTGAGCTCGCTGACCTGGTCTTTCACCAAGATGCTCGAAAAGCTGCCTGAGAGCCATGGATAGGATAGTCGTGCTCGACTTCGGGGGGCAGTACTCCCACCTGATAGCGAAGCGGATAAGGGAGGTCGGGGTCTATTCGGAGCTGCTGCCGTACAACACCCCCGCGGATGGGCTGGGGGAGGACGTGAAGGGGATAGTCCTCTCCGGAGGGCCCTCGAGCGTCTACCAGAAGGATGCCCCCATGCCGGATCCGAGGATCTTCGAGCTTGGGCTCCCGATCTTGGGCATATGCTACGGCCTCCAGCTCATAGCGTTCAAGCTAGGGGGGAGGGTCTCCAAAGGGAGGAAGAGGGAGTACGGCAGGGCCGAGCTGATCGTCAAGGACTTTTCGGATCTCTTCTCGGGCCTGCCTGGCAGGTTCTACTGCTGGATGAGCCACGTCGATAAGGTCACCAAGCTGCCCAAGGGCTTCGAGGCCATAGCCTACACCAAGAACTCCAGGTACGCCGCCGTGAGGGATAAGGTGAGGAAGATCTACGGGGTCCAATTCCACCCGGAGGTAACCCACACGGAGCACGGGAGGGATATAATCGAGAACTTCGCCGTAAGGATCTGTGGGTGCAGGCGCGAGTGGAACGCCGGCTCTTTCATAGAGAGGGCGGTCAAGGAGATAAGGGAAAAGGTCGGGGAGGATAGGGTCCTTTGCGCGTTGAGCGGAGGGGTGGACTCGACCACCACCGCCGTGCTGGTCAAAAGGGCGATAGGGGATCGGCTCTTCGGCATCTTCGTGAACCACGGGCTTATGAGGGAGGGAGAGCCAGAGGAGGTCATCGAGATGCTCAAGGGGCTCGGCATAAACTTCAGGTACGTCGACGCTTCTGAAAGATTTTTGAGGAGGCTGAAGGGCGTATCCGATCCCGAGGAGAAGAGGAGGATAGTCGGCGAGGAGTTCGTAAAGGTGTTCGAGGAGGAGGCAAAGAAGCTCGGGAGGTTCAAGTATCTAGCCCAAGGCACCCTGTATCCAGACGTCATAGAGAGCGCAAGGAGCGGTAGCTTCGCCTCCAGGATAAAGAGCCACCACAACGTAGCCGGCCTCCCAGAATCCCTTGGCTTCGAGTTGATAGAGCCCTTGAGGGAGCTCTACAAGGACGAGGTCAGGGAGGTCGCTAGGGAGCTCGGCCTCCCGGAGTGGTTCGTCAGGAGGCATCCGTTTCCCGGGCCTGGGCTCGCCGTCAGGATAATAGGAGAGGTGAACGAGGAGAAGCTCAGGATAGTGAGGAAGGCCAGCTCGATAGTGGAGGAGGAGCTTAAGAAGGCCGGCCTCTACGACGAGGTCTGGCAGGCGTTCGCGTTCGTCGGGGAAGATAGGGCGGTTGGGGTCCAAGGGGATGAGAGGAGGTACGGGAGGATCGTGACCATAAGGATCGTCTGCTCCGAGGATGGGATGACCGCCGATTGGTTCAGGATACCCTACGAAGTGCTCGAGAGGATGAGCAACAGGATAACCAACGAGGTCGAAGGGGTTACCATGGTAACCTACTCGGTTTCAAGCAAGCCCCCGAGCACCATAGAGCCCCAGTGATTCAGCCTATGCTCCTTATTATGAAGTAGGAGTTCACCCTCTCGACCCCTTCCATCTTGTTTATCTCGCAGAGGTATCTCCCGATCTCCTCCCTATCCCTGCACCTGGCCATCAGGACTAGGTCGTGATCCCCGGTGATCTGGTTTACATTGCAAGTACCCGGCAACTCCAATAGCTTCTTACCTATCTCGGTGGCGTCGAACCCGGCCTTCACCCTCACCAGTATGTATAGGTTGCAATTGTATCCCAACACGTCCGGATTTATCGCTATCGTATACTTCTTGATGACCCCTTCGCTCTCCATCTTCCTAACCCTCTTCACCACGGCCATCGGGCTCAGCCCTATCTCCTTCGCAATGCTTCTGAACGAGGTCCTCGCGTTCCTCTCCAGCATCCTAAGTATCTCCAGATCCTTTTCGTCCAGCTTCATTTTTACAATGTATACCGAAGAAAAAGTTTATAAAGATTTTGGGGATGGATGGTCGCATGGGAGCCGACGAAGGGCTTGAGAGGATACTCGCCAAGAAGTTTAAGGAGCTGATGAAGCATCTGGAGGAGGGCCAGACCCATCCCAAAGCTTCATTGGTTTACACCGTAACCGACACGGACTTCGAGGAGAAGGTGATAGAGAGGTCGAAGCGGGTGCCGGTCCTGGTAGACTTCTGGGCCGAATGGTGCGCCCCCTGCCTCATGCTGAGCCCGATCCTAGAGCGCGTCGTGTCCAACTACGGGGGGAAGGTGGTATTGGCGAAGCTGAACGTCGACGAGAACCCCGTAACCGCTTCGAAGTACGGGATCACCGGCATCCCGACCGTCATCCTCTTCAAGGGAGGTAGCTTGGCGGATCAGTTCGTCGGGCTCATGCCTGAGGAGGTGGTCTCGAAGTGGTTGAAGAGGCATATAAGTTAGAGCTCGAGCGCCTTGAAAAGGAGATATACGAGAAGGTGAAGAAGCACGCCGAAGAAGCGGGGCTGAGGCTCAACCCTGATAAGAGGATCCTTGCAGTGCTCCTAAGGGGGCTTGCGATGAACAAGCTGAAGCGCGGCGAGTTCTACTGCCCTTGCAGGAGGGTGACCGGAGATCCGGAGAAGGACAGGCTGATAATATGCCCCTGCGTCTACCACATGGACGAGATCAAGAAGTTCGGCAGGTGCCACTGCGGCCTTTTCGTCAAGGGTTGAGCGGATCGAAGGCCAGCTTAAGAGCCCCGTAAAGGACCACGTCGTCTCCAAGCTTCGTGAGCTCGAACCTGGGCCTCCTGGTCGCGAGCATCCCTTCTATGCCTTCTATCATGGGCTCGACCAATAGGTCCCTGTTGTTGAGCGCCATCGCCCCGCCTATGACGACCAACGAAGGGTCGTAGAGGTTTATCAGGTTGGCCATGCCGATCCTGTTGAACCGGTTCGCGGCCTCCAGCACCTCTCTAGCCATCCAGTCCCCCCTCCTAGCGGCTTCGAATATCGCCTCGCTCTTTAGCCCATCCCATCCACCACTGATATCATACATCAGGCTCTTCTCGAATTCCCACCCCCTCTCCTCCGATAGAAGTTTGGCGAACTTTGGAAGGTTTGCACCCGAGCAGTAGGCCTCCCAATGCCCCCACCCGCCACATCCGCAGGGCAGCTTGAATTCGGGGTCCACGACCATGTGCCCCACTTCGTGCGCGTTCCCATCCTTTCCTAGAAGCACGTGCCCATCCACGATGGCCCCAGCCCCTATCCCCGTGCTGAACGTAACGTAGACCAGGTTTTCGACGCCTTTCCCAACGCCGTAGGAGTGGACCCCGACGACCGCGGCTATGCAATCGTTCACCATGCTCACCCTGAGCTTGAGCCTCTCTTTGAGCGGCTCTAGGAGCTCTATCCCCTTTACGGGGGAGTTCGCCGGGTTTATCACGCCCTTGTGGATATCTAGGGGGCCCACCACCCCCATCCCGACCCCTTCGACCTCGAGCGATCCTACAAGGCCCTTGATCATCCTCTCGACCTGATCGACGAGGGTGGCGAACGACGTCCTTTCCACCACCTTCCTGAGGATCCTGCCTTCACGGGTCCCCAGGGCTACCCTGAGCTTGCTCGCCCCTATATCGACCCCTACACCGAGCTTCACGCCATCCGATTCGCCTTTTGGCTTAAAGCTTTAGCGTCACGCTTTTGACGACCCCGGATGAGCCTATCTCCTTGAGGACGCTCGCCGGCACTTTGCCCTCCACGACCACGGTCAGCTTCGGATCCGGCGTGAGGTCCGGATCGTCGGAAAGGATCTGCCTTATGACTATCCCATGCTTCGCGAGTATGCCACTTACCGATGCCACTATCCCGTACCTGTAGGGATCCGCCCTTATCTCCAGGACCGAGTATCCCAAGGCATCGGCTATGCTCGATAGATCGGGGCCTGCCGGCCTGAGCTTGGTGAAGATCGAAGCCAGCAAGGGGTCTTCGAGGATCTGCTTCACGGTGTGCTTCACGACCCTCCTATCTATCCCCAACGCCCTCGCCATCGCCAGATCGGGGATCTTTACGTCGTCGATGTATATCCCATCTTTACCGGCCCTTAGCCCGAGCTCTAGCATCTTCTTCGCGAGCTCTATCCTCGCCTTCTTCCTCCTGAACCTCCCCTCTATCCTCCTCCACATCTGAACAAATCTGTTCAAAAAAGTATATAAATATTGCTGTTTGCACCAGCAGGTACATGAAGAGGAAGATACTGTTGGATGAGGAGGAGTTGCCGAGGAGCTGGTACAACGTGCTGCCCGATCTACCGAAGCCCTTACCTCCTCCCATAGATCCCGAGACCAGAGAACCGATAAAGCCGGAGAAGCTGGAGGCGATCTTCCCGAAGGAGCTCATAAGGCAGGAGATGAGCGACGAGAGGTGGATACCGATACCGGACGAAGTAAGGGAGATATACAGGCTCTGGAGGCCGACGCCGCTGTTCAGGGCCCTGGGGCTCGAAAGAGCCCTTAAGACCCCGGCGAGGATCTACTACAAGTACGAGGGTGCGTCTCCCCCCGGATCTCACAAGCCCAACACCGCCGTTGCCCAAGCCTACTACAACTTGAAGGAGGGGATCGAGAGGCTAACTACCGAGACCGGGGCGGGTCAGTGGGGCTCTGCCCTGGCGTTCGGGACGAACCTCTTCGGCCTTAAGTGCACCGTTTACATGGTCAGGGTGAGCTACGAGCAGAAGCCCTACAGGGGGGCGATGATGAGGCTCTGGAACGCCGATGTAACCCCCAGCCCCAGCGACAGGACGGAGTACGGGAGGAGGTTACTCGAACTAGATCCGGATAACCCGGGTTCCCTAGGGATCGCGATAAGCGAGGCCATCGAGGATGCCGTAACCCACGAAAATACGAACTACTCGCTGGGGAGCGTGCTGAACCACGTGCTCCTTCACCAAACCGTTCAGGGCCTAGAGGCGAAGAAGCAGCTCGAATCGATAGGGGAGTACCCGGATGTGGTGATCGGTTGCGTTGGGGGAGGGAGCAGCTTCGCCGGGCTCTCTTACCCGTTCTACTACGACAAGGTCACGGGGAAGGCCGAGAAGGATGTAAGGTTCGTGGCGACGGAGCCCACCGCCTGCCCTACCCTGACCAAAGGCATATACACCTACGACTTCGGGGACACGGCGAGCATGACCCCCCTGCTGAAGATGTACACGCTCGGGAGCGACTTCACCCCGCCCCCCATACACGCGGGAGGTCTCAGGTACCATGGCGACGCCCCCACCCTCTGCCTCTTGGTGAAGGAGGGGATATACGAAGCCAGAGCCTACGACCAGGTTTCGGTCTTCGATGCCGGCGCGCTCTTCGCCAGGACCGAGGGTTACGTCCCGGCACCAGAAACGAACCACGCGATAAAGGCGGTCATAGACGAGGCGATAGAGGCGAAGAAGGAGGGGAAGGAGAAGGTGATCCTGTTCAACTTCACGGGCCACGGGCTCTTGGACATGCAGGCTTACATAAGCTACGTGGAAGGGAAGCTGAAGCCCTGGTACTATCCCGAAGAGAAGGTGATGGAGTCCATAAAGAGGTTGAGGGAGAAGCTCCCTTGGGTTGAGCAGCTCCCTTACTAAACCGTCGTGATCCTGCAGCCCTCGACCAGCAGGTAGGGGGAGAGGACCGGGGTCTCGACCTCCCACCACAAGACCCAGACCCTATTTTTCCCAACGCCTTTTATATTCGAAAGGAGCCTCGGCATCTTATCGCTAACCCTTATCCCCTTCACGGCGTACTTTATCTCCCCATCTTCGAAGTAAAGGGTTGCGTCCCTGGGGAGGGTCGAGAAGCTCCCCTCCCTGTAGTCCTGGAACCTCGTGTACCAGTTGTTCGTAAGTAGCAGACCTCTCTTGGCCTCCCCGATCAGCTCCTCAAACTCCATATCTCCCTCTCTGACCACCAGGTTCCACGGATGGGGGACTATTATCCCCGCATTCCCGGTACTCTTCACCTTATGCTTCTTGGCGGTCGTGGAGTTGTGCAGGAGGCCCTTCAGCACCCCATCCTCTATTATAGGGGTGGAGCTAGTGGGCACGCCTTCGTCGTCGAAGCTCCTGCTGTTCAACCCGCCCTCTATGACCCCGTGGTCGTAGAGCCCGAACCCGTCGGGGGCGACCTTGCTCCCTAATCTGCCGCACAGGAAGGATAGGCCGAGATCGAAGTCGTAAGCGGAAGCCGAATAACCTACGTGCTGCATCAGATCGGCCGCAACGGTTGGGGAAAGCACCAGGTTGTAAACCCCGTCCTCCAGCTTGCCCGTCTTCTTCGAGAGCCTGCAATACCTCCCCGCGGTTCTGCCAGCGCCTTCGGGATCGAACCCCTTGACCCCCGATGAGCACGATAGCCCGTGCCCGCTAGCTTCGCCAGCCAGGGCCCTCACGTTGAGCATCACGTAGCTCGACCTGTCGGATGCCTCTATCCCCCCTGACGTCCTCAAAGCGATCTCCCTGATCACCGTATGCAGGCTACCGGCAACCCTCTCGCCGCCTTCCTCCAGCCCGGAGTTTATGGCCGACTCCACGGATGAGAATATGAACTCCTCCTCATCTATCCTCGGATCGTAGTTCGGGTTTTTCGGGTAGGAGAAGACGCCGGAGGGCAGGGGTGCGTACTCCTCGGATTTCGGAAGCCGGAGGCAGGATTCGTAGGCCCTATTCACGAATTCCTCTATCCCCCCTGCTTCGACGTTTGAGGTCGACGCCAAGAACCTCCTCCCTCCCTTCGATAGGTAGACGGTGAGCTCGGTTAGCTCGTCCGATTCGACAAGGGTTACTTCGTTGTTCGAGAACCTGACCATGTTAAACTTCTCTTTCTCCACGAGCACGCCCACGTCCGTCGCCCCCAGCTTCAGCCCCACCCTTAGGGCCTTCTCCGCCAGCTCGATCATCTCGACATCACCCTGACGCCCTTGAGCCTCAAATACGGACCCCCGGTCCATACGGGGACCGATTGGATCGGATCGCCCTTACCGCAGTAGGCGGATAGGAATTCCAGTTCCTTACCCCTGGCGTCTATCTTGGACCAGAAGTCCGTAGATTTCAGCTCCAGGACGACGTCCTTGAGCTCCTCTCCGATCCTTCCGTTCCTTATCCTATAGCATTCCAGCCCTACGTACCTCTGGTTCACCCTGACGTCGTCTATGTTCCACTCCATATAGCTCTCGATAAGCACCCCATCCTTCACCCCTTCGACCAGCTCCTCGAGGCTGTGATCCCCCGGCTCGACGTAGGTGTTCGCCATCCTGACTATCGGCTCGCTCGAAAAGGATTCAGCCCTCGCGGAGGCGTTGCTCCCCAGCCCGAACTCCCAAGCGGTCTCCCTGTTCTGCAGAAATTCGTTCACGACGCCGTCCTTTATCAGCTCTCGCTTCCTCGCCCTTACGCCTTCGTCGTCGTAGAGGTAGAAGCCGCTCGATCCCTTCAGGGTTGGATCGTCGCTCACGTTGGCCTCCTCGTTGCCGACCCTCGATCCGAGGTCCTCGGGCTTGAGGAAGGACTCCCCGGCCTGGGCTGCCTCCCTACCAAGTATCCTATCCGCCTCGCTGGGATGCCCGCAGGCCTCATGGGCGACTATCCCCGCTATCGAAGGCCCTATCACCACGTCCATAACCCCTTCTTCGAGCCCCTTAGCCTTCTTGAGGTGCTTGCACACCTTGGAGACCCTATCAGGCAGGTAGGAGTGCAGGTCCCAGCCCTTCACGACCTCCCACCCCCCAGTCCCCCCTGGGTGCGAATAGCCGGTGGGTATCGTAAGCGATCTGAACCCCCCATCGAGCTTCAGCAGGAGGAAGCTCGAGAAAGATACCCTGGGTAAATGGCCCCAGAGCTCGGCACCGTCGCTGTTCACCAGATACCTATCCTCGACCTCCTTCTCGAGCTCGAGGAGCCTGCTAGGTATCTCGACGCCGGCGAATCCCCCCTTCACCTCGCCGTCTAGCTCCTTGAGCAGCTTGAGCATCTCTTCAAGCCCCATCCGATCGAGCTTCTCCCTCTCCTCGGCACCCCATCTGGCCCTCTCCATCTTCTCATCGCTCATCCCTACCTTCTTCGCCCTTTTTACCGACTTGGCCCTCTTGACGAGCCTCTCCACGGCTTCCCTTACCGCTCCCCTCTCCATCCTGTTTATCGACGAAAAGGCCAACGCCCCCTCATACACCACCCTGATCCCCATGCCGAGCCCATCGTATACCCTGGCCGGCTCGACCTCCCCGTTCTTCAGGGATACCCCAAGGCTCCTTACCCTCCGGACCCTGGCCTCCGCATAGCTGCACCCTAGCTCCCCCGCCAGCCTTACGGCAAGCCCGGCCAGATCCTCATACAACCTCTATCACCCTATCCAGAACGAGCCTATCGCCGCCTATCAGCCCCTTGAAGAGCTCCGGGCTCTCCGTGTGGATCGGGATGAGCTTCTTCGGCCTTATCCCCTCCACGATCTCCTTGAGCTCTACTCCGTCGGCATGGCCGTGGCTGTGGGCGTGAACGTACTTAAATCCGAAGAGCTCGACCCAATTCATGAGCCTCTCGTGATCGAGCTCGCTCTCTTCGTCGAACGGCTCGCTCTGGGAGTCTATGAAGGTCCCTCCTTCGGGCTCTACGTCGAGTAGGATCGGTAGCTTGTAGGGATCTATGGCGAGCATGTATCGACCCGGCCTCCTCTTGATTTCGTCGGCCTCTATGCGATTTTCGCCCTCTCCCCCGTAGATCAGGAACGGGTGCCTGTCCGGGGTGGGGATCATCCTCTTCAGCTTCTCATCCCTGCCGTAAAGCTCGACGATGCCCTTCCACTTCTCCGTTATGACCAGCTCCCTCCCGAGCTCCTCGGCGAGCTTCACGAAGGTGCCCAGCCTGTCGACGTCCCTCACGTTGAAGTTCAGGACTATCAGGCCTTCTTCGCCTTTCGTCTTGTTCAGGCACGTATCGAATACATAGTCCTCCCCCATCCCGTCCTCCTCCCCTATCCTGGTGCCCTCTAGGAGCAGGTACTCCGGCTCGCATTCCCTAGCCTCTTCGACGAAATCCCTAGTCAGCTGGGGAGAGGTGCCGTGAAGCCTCAAGTCCCCGGAGTAAACCACGCACCCCTCGCTCGTCTCCAGGATGAACCCGTAAGAGCCGGGGATCGAGTGATCCACGTGCACCGCCCTGACCTTGATCCCCACGTCCAACAGATCCCCGCTCCTGAAGGTGCGGAATTCCCTTTCCCTCCCACCTGGATTGAAGAATTCTCTCTTGTTCTTTATCGTGCTCTTCATTATGCCGAGGCACAGCTCCCCACAGTAGATCGGTATGTCGGGCTCTAGGGCGAAGAGCATCTCGTAGTGATCGGCGTGGCCGTGGCTGATCAGGACTCCATCAAGGCCCCTTTCCTCCCCCTCCCAAAGGCCTAGCTCGACCGCACCCATATCCCTCCTGTACACGTTCTTGAGCTTCGGCAGGAGGCCGGGTATCAAGTAGTGCTTGAGCGAATCCTTGCTCGGATTTACGAACACGGAGAAATACCTCTTCCACACGCCGAAGCTCTTGCCGAAGTCGAGCATCACCCTGCTATCCCTGTCCTCCACGAGGATCTTGTTCCCCCCTACCTCCCGGTATCCGCCGAGAACCGATATCCTCACGGACCGGAAATCACTTTAGAGTCTTAAAAATTTATGGAAGGCTTTAGAACTTCAGCACTATCTTGCCGAAGTGCTTCGACTCTTCCATCTCCTTCTGGGCTTCCGCTACTCTTTCGAACTCGTAGACCTTGTGGATCACGGGGTTCAGCAACCCTCTCGAGAAGAGCTTCAGGACCTCCGAGAACTCCCCCTTGGTCCCGAGCAGGGTTCCGAGCACGCTGAGCTGCCTCGAGTAGAGGTGCCTTATGTCGAACCCGACGTCCTTGCCCGTCGTGGCCCCGCAAGTTACTAGGGTGCCGCCCTTCTTGAGGCTCTTCATGCTGGCCTCCCACGTGGCGGCTCCCACGTGCTCGACCACGACATCCACGCCCTTGCCACCGGTGAAATTCATGACCTCTTCCAGCACGTCGCCCTTTCTGTGGTTTATCGCGTGATCTACGCCCATCTCAAGTAGCCTATCGACCTTCTCGTCGGTCCCGGCGGTGGCTATGACGGTCGCGTTGAACAGCTTCGCTATCTGG
>JAGGXQ010000013.1 GCA_021162925.1 Nitrososphaerota archaeon | reverse complement strand
TCAGAGGGATACGGGCTGGATGATAGTCTACTCGACCACGGTTCAGGAGCTCTACGACAGGCTGATACAGGCCTACAGGATAGCCGAGGACCCGAACGTGATGCTGCCGATGATGGTGTGCTACGACGGATACAACCTGAGCCACACCTACTCCCCGGTCGACATACTCACGGACGAGGAGGCGAGGGAGTTCACGCCCAAGAGGCTGCCCAGCTACAAGTACAGGCTCGATCCCGACAACCCGATGTCGATAGGGGGCTTTGGGAGCCCCGACTACTACATGGAGACGAAGGTCCAGACGGCCGAAGCCCTTAAGGAGTCCATAAGCACGATAGAGAGGGTCGGGAAGGAGTTCGGCGAGAGGTTCGGGAGGACCTACAACCTCTACGACGCATTCATGATGGAGGATGCAGATGTAGCCCTTATCGGAATGGGCTCGGTCATGGGCACCGCCAAGGTTGCGGTGAGGCAGCTGAGGAAGGAGGGCCATAAGGTCGGGCTGGTGAACCTGCACGTCTACAGGCCTTTCCCGACGGAGAGGCTGGTCAAGGAGCTGAAGGACCTGAAGGCCCTAGGAGTGCTTGGTAGGGCCGTCGCCCCTGGAGCTCCGGGAGGCGTGTCGGATGCCCTGACCTTGGACGTGATGTCTTCGTTGTACCTATACTCCGTCAACCTACCCGTGAAGACTTTCATAGCCGGCCTTGGAGGCAGGGACATACCACCGAGCGACTTCGTCAAGATGTTCGAGGAGCTTGAGGCGGTCGCCAGGGGGGAGTCGACCAGGCCCAGGCTGCTCTACGTGAGCCTGAGGAGTGAAAACAAGGAGGTGGTCCTATGAGTAGCATAAGGACGATAAAGGATCTGCCCATCGAGGAGAGGTTCGCGCCGGGCCACTCGCTCTGCCCAGGATGCGGCGCAAGCATGCTGGCGAAGCTCGTCGTGAAGATAGCCGGCAAGGACGCGATCATAGTCAACCCCACCGGTTGCCTTGAAGTCTGCACCAGCCTCTACCCGAACTCGTCTTGGAAGGTCCCTTGGATACACAACGCGTTCGAGAACGGGGCCATAACCGCTTCGGGCGTCAAGGCGGCCTTCAAGGCCCTGAAGAGGAAGGGATACACGGACAAGGACCCCTACGTGATAGTCCTAGGAGGGGATGGAGGGACCTCGGACATAGGGTTCCAAGCGCTAAGCGGTGCTTGGGAGAGGGGAGATGAGATAACCTACATATGCTACGACAACGAGGCCTACATGAACACGGGGATACAGAGGAGCAGCGCCACGCCGTTCGGGGCCTGGACCACTACGAGCCCGTTCGGCAGGGTTTCGTTCGGCAAGAAGCAGCTCAAGAAGGATCTGTTCTCCATAGCGATAGCCCACAGGGTCAAGTATGCAGCTACCGCCACCATCGGATACGTGAACGACCTGATAAGGAAGATAGACAAGGCGATAAAGAACCCGCCTTCGTTCATCCACTACCTCTGCCCCTGCCCTACCGGGTGGAGGTTCGACGAGAGCCTGAGCGTCGAAATAACGAAGGTAGCCGTCCAGACGGGTCTCTGGCCCCTGCTGGAGTACGAGAACGGGCAGGTCAAGCTGACCGTCCCCGTGAGGAAGAGGCTCCCGGTCACCAAGTACCTGTTCATGCAGGGCAGGTTCAAGCACCTGAAGGATCACCCGGAAGTCGTCAAGAGGATACAGGAGTACGCCGACGAGCTGGCCGCGAAGTACGGCATGGGCCCGGTGGAAGAGTAACCCCCACCTTTTCTTTTTGGTTCGAACCGATTCGCAGTTTACAAAATCCTTTTAATTTCCTCGGCGACTTAAGGATGGATGGCCAAGGTCTACATCTCCCTGCCCTTGGACGAGAGCTCCAAATTAATCCTGGAGGCGCTGAACAACAAAACCTCTAGGAGGATCCTAGAGGCTTTATCGGACGAACCGCTCTCCATATCCCAGCTCTCCTCCCGTCTATCGGTTCCCATTACCACCATCCAGTACAACGTCGACAAGCTCCTAAAGGCGGGCCTGATAAAGGTGAGCTTCAAGAGGTTCAGCGAGAAGAGGAGGGTGGTCGAGTACTACGAGCCCGAAGACAAGCTGATAGTGATAGTGCCGAAGAAGCCCAAGAACCTGCTGAAGGAATCGCTCTTCGTTCTATCTGCCCTGCTTTTGAGCGTCTTGATGGGGCTGGCTTATCAGACCTCCGTCCCGCAGGTTGCCATGAAAGGCCTAGAAAGGACGGCATACCTTCCCGCTCAAGCGGCGTGGCCTTGGTTCTTGGCCGTCGGCGCTGTAATAGTGGCCCTCTCGTACATCTGGAGGAGGTTGCTCCCTTAACCTTATAAGCTGGCCATCGAAAAAGGCCCGTTGAGGAGGGAGGAGGCGCTCGAATTCGTCAAGGAGCGGGTTAAGGACGACAGGCTATTCAAGCACATGCTGGCGGTGGAGGCGCTCATGAGGGCCTGCGCCAGGAGGCTTGGGGAGGACGAGGAGCTCTGGGGTCTGGTCGGCCTGCTGCATGACGTAGACTACGAAGCCACCAAGGACGATCCAAAGAGGCACGGCCTCGTTTCCGCGGATTTACTAAAAGGGCTGCTGCCCGAAGATGCCCTTGACGCCATAAGGGCGCACAACGAGCTGACCGGTTTCAAGTGCGAAAGCAGGCTCGCCAAGGCCCTGAAGGCGTGCGACCAGCTCTCAGGCCTCATAGTCGCAACCGCCCTGGTGATGCCGTCCAAGAGGTTAGGGGAGGTGAAGCTGAAGAGCCTGCTGAGGAAGTTCAGGCAGAAGGACTTCGCAAGGAGGGTGGAGAGGGATAAGATAGCCCTCTGCGAGGAGCTCGGGATAGGGCTCGAGGAGTTCCTGAGCCTCGGCCTCGACGCCCTGAATGGCGTAAGCCGAGCTCTAGGGCTTTAGCTAACACAAAACTTATATTGATGTCAATAGACATCAATTGACATGATAAGATACCTTA
>JAGGXQ010000126.1 GCA_021162925.1 Nitrososphaerota archaeon | reverse complement strand
GAGGCGGGGCGGAGGAGGGCCGCCAAGATCATGAAGCTTGGGCTGGGCGGGAAAGAGCTGGTCGAGCTGATCTTGAAGGAGCAGATGGCGAAGGGCTGGTGCATCCCGAAGCTCTTGGAGTTCGACGAATCCGCCCGTAAGGCCAGGGTGAGGGCCTACCAGCTCTTCGAGTGCATGCCCAGAAGGAAGGGAGGCATAGGTAGCAGGTTCTTCATGGGCTACCTATCTGGGCTGTTCGGTTCGATCTTCGGAGACATAGAGGTCGAGGAGGTGAAGTGCATCTCGAAAGGAGACAGGTACTGCGAGTTCGTAGTAAGGCCGAAGGGCTAAAAGCCGCAGGCCGCCGGCCTCCTAGGCTTCATAAGCTCCCTCAGCAGGATCGTCATGTAGGAGCCCTTCAGCAGGGTAGCCCTCACGGTCAAAACCTCGTCCCCTTCGGCCCTGTAATCCATGAACAAGAGCGCCCCCAGCCTCAAAGAGCCCTGGGCCGATACCTCCTGCATTTCATCCACGAAGAAGTCCCTGGCCTTCACCCCTTCCTCCTTCAGGACCTCGTCGGTTAGCGAATCGAGCCTGTTCCCCCTGGACCTATACCCGTAGCCGACCAGGTTTACCAAAGGCAGGCCCTTGCCACCGACCCTTATCCCCGTTATGCCCCACCTCCCCAGCTCGGCGACCACATCGCCTTCCTTGACCGCCCATAGGTCCTCGCCCCGCTCTATGGCCTTGCTCAGGGTCAGGTTGAACAGGTAGGACTGGTAGGCCTGGACGAAGAGCCTCCTCACCTTTATCGGTATCGTCCTTAAAGCGTCCAAAGGCCCCTTGCCCTCTAGGATCGCCTTCAGCACCCTCCTCTCGACGTCCAAGCCCTTCGGCATGAGCTTCAACGCCTCCCTATACCTCCCCTCCCTGTAAAGGGCCCTCGCCTCCCTGGCCTTCCTGCTCTCGTAATCGGTCGTGAAGCCGAGCAGGAGCTCGACCGCATCCCCGAACCTTCGCTTCACCAGCTCCCTCCCGATCAGGTGGGTGACGGGCCTTTTGGAGCCGAACCTCTGGTAGCCGAAGAAGTTCAAGAGCTTCTCCCCCCTCAGGAGCTCGGCCACGTGAAAGAGCCTCGGGTTCGCATCCCTTATCCTGACGGTGAACCTATTTGCGAAGAGCGCCTCTTTACCCAGAAGCCTATCGAGGTAGCCGACGTGCTCGAGCCTTAGCTGCCTGGTCAGCTCCCCCTCCTCTATCGGCCTATCCGATATTACGTATTGGACCGAGACGGCCCTCGAATCCTTCATCCCGAAGTACCTTATCCTAGCGCCCGTAAGCCTCTCGACGACCCTGCACGCGTGTATCGTGTCCATCCCCTTCTTGATGAGCTTCAGCACCTGATACCTCCCACTCCTCAAGGGCTTGAACACCCTGGGGTTCAGGAGCTCCTCGACCACGAAGTCTTCGGGCCTGACCCTTATCCTCCCCCCGATCCCCTCGAACTCCGTGCAGTAGTACCTTATCCCTATCTCCCTGTCCTCGGCGGGGGCGATCAAAGCAGCTTTAGACCTCCCGTCACCTCGTCGATCAGCTCCTCAGGTGCTGGACCTATGCCCAGGCAGGTGATCGTCTTCGGGGGTAGTTGAGTCAATCCGGCATCCTCGATCAGGAGGTTGGGTATCCCGGCCTCATCGGCCTTTTCCTTCACCTTCAGCAACTCCTCGAGCCCTTCCACCTTCACCACCACCTTCCTCTGACCCTCCTCCATCCACCCGTCGTACCACTCCCTCTTGAGCTCCCTCACCAGGTTCGAAGCCCCCACCGCGGCGTGAGCCACCTGGGATGCGAGCTTGCCCTTCCCCATCCTCAGATCGGCCCTTACGACTATGACCTGCTTGTACTTCACGCATGGTTTATAATCGGGCCTTGTTATCTCTGTTTCGGGTTGTGGGACGTTGCGGTAGCAGGGGCTGGGATAACTGGCCTCCTCCTGGCCAGGGAGGCATCTAGGCTCGGCTTGAGCGTGAAGCTGGTCGAGGAGCACTCGGAGATAGGCCTGCCCGAAGTATGCGACGGGGTCGTGAGCACCAAAGCTCTCCTGGAGCTCGCCCTGGTCCCCGATTCCTGCGTGGTGCTCAACAGGATAGGGAGGGCGATCCTACATTCCCCGTCGGGGAGGTCGGTAGAGGTGGATGCGAGGGGGAAGGGGGTCCTGGTCCTGAGCAGGAGGGCCCTCGACAGGAGCCTGGCCGAGGCCCTGAATGGGGTCGAAGTCGAGCTCGCCTCCAGGGCCGAGCTGTCCGACGGGATGAGGGTGAGGGGGGAGCGCGTGGACGCGAAGTACGTGGTGGATGCGAGGGGGATCTCCGCGCTAAGGTCGAGGAAGGGCATCCTCCAGGCCTGCAAGTACGAGCTGAAGTGTAAGGGCTTCGAGGAGGACACGATTGAGCTTTACTTCGATCAGGAGAAGACGCCGGGGTACTTCCTCTGGGTGATACCGATAGGCCGTGGGGTCGTGAGGGTCGGGGCGGCCGGGAAGGGGATAGACCCGACTCAAGCCCTCAATTCCTTCCTTAAGGGCAGGAGCTACACCTTGCTCAAGAAGGCATGCTCCCCGATCTACGTCGGCGGCCCGGTGAAGAGGTTCGTCCTGAAGGACAGGGT
>JAGGXQ010000008.1 GCA_021162925.1 Nitrososphaerota archaeon | reverse complement strand
TTGCCAACCTGATAGGGATAGCCCTCGGGTTCGTCGCGAACTACCTGCTGAGCGAGCTGTTCGTCTGGGCCTAGAGCAGGCCGAGCTCCATCTTCCTCTTGCACTCGTCGCATATCCTCAGGGACTCTATCACCGAGTCCGAGACGCCCTTCTCCCTCAACACCCTTTCGAGTTTGGATATCTCGGCCTTCGGCCCTATGAGCTTACCGCACTTGATGCACCTCTCCGCTTCGCTCCTGGCGACCTCCTCGCCACCACCTTCTACCAAGCTAGGGTTTACCTCCCTCACGACCCTTATCGCCGCTTCGGGGCAGATGGACTCGCATGTGCCGCATCCTATGCACCTGGAGTGCTCGAACCATAGCCTATACCACTCCCCCTTTTCTAGCTTCAAAGCCGAAGTCGGGCAAACCTCCTCACAGGCCCCGCAGAGCGTGCAACCCTCCCCGACCACGATCCCGAAGAACGGCAGGTGGGCCAGCTTGATCCATCGCTCCTCGCCCCTGAATGCTGGCAAAGACGGCCTGCCCCTCTCCTTCGGCTCCTCGGTCAGCTCGAAGCCACCATTCACGACGTATTCGAGCTCCTTGAGCGCCTCCGAGTATCTTTCTACGGCCTTGCCTTCGGGGCAACTCGCCCTCAATTCGGAGGGGCAGTAGAATGACGTGAAGTATCCCATCCTCCTCGAAAGGATCAGGTGCCTGATCGAGAAGGAAGGGAGGCATGGAACCTCGAACGGGATCAGCCCCAACCCTTTTACGCCCGAGCTGTACAGCAGCTCCCTCCCTTTGGGGCATAGGATCAGCAGGCCCGAAGCACAGCCGACCTTCGAGACGAAGTCCCAGAACCCCTGATACGGCGTTGGATCCGAAATGAAACCAGCGGGGCAGTAGTTCACACAGAGCCCGCAACCAAGACACCTATCCGGGTCGAGGAGGGGCGGCTTTCCTTCTAGCGCATCGTAGGGGCACGAATCTAGGCATAGGTTGCAGGCTTTTAGCTCGGAGCAGGATTCCGAATCCACCCTCGGGAGCGCGTCCATCCGCCCGGAGGAGAGGTAGGAGCTCCAGGCGTCGACGAGCCCCTCGATCCCGCAGCCCGATATCTCGGAATCCCTCTCATCGACGTACCTTACCCTGAACCACTCCGCCCCAGAGCCTTTCAGCTCGGATAGCAGGTTGGGCCAGAACCCGCTCCCCCTACCGAACCCGACGAGCACAACCCGCTTCCCCTCCTCGAGGATCGCCAAGATCTCTTTGAGGGGGTCTTCGACCCTCCTTGCCCCCCTAAGATCCCCTCCTACCGTAATTACCTCGACCCTATCCAAAGCTTACACCAGCGAAACCCGAAGAACCTCGAACAGCAAGCCAAGGCCTTCCCCATCGAGGCCCGTTTTTATTTACGGCTTATAATTTTTTACTGAAGTAGATGGAAAGGATGGCGTAAAATTAGGAAGGGGAGCCTACTCCGTCTCCTTTTCGAACTCCTTGAGCTGGAGGCGGTGGTACCATAGCGAGTGGTGCTCCTTCACGTAGCTCTCCGGCACCTCGCCGGTCCTGAACATCGCATGAGCTGCCGGCCTGTTCTCAGGTATGACTATCCCTGCGACGAAGTGGAATATCAGGCCTATGACGCCCCAGTAAAAGGCCAGGTCGTGGAAGAAGAGCGCGGTGCCTGCAGCATGGGGGCCGAAGAAGTCGCTGAACACCAGGACCAGGCCGCTACCAGAAGCCACGGCGATACAGGGGAGGGCGAAGAGCCAGAAGAACAGGACCTGGCCCGGGTTATACCTGCCGAACTCGGCATGCTCGCCCTTGAAGTAGTGGCGATATAGGTCCATGAGCTCGCCCCCGAGCTTCGTGATCTCCCACTTCTTGTACTCCCTCAGCTGCACGACGAAGTACAAGGTTGCTATCGCTATTATCCCGAAGCCGCATACCCTGTGGACTATCCTCGCCACCAGCATCCCTACTACCATTATATCGGCAGCTGGATAGAAGGGGTGCGCGAGGATCCCGAGGAAGTAGGTTATCCAGCCGAACCACTCCTTGTTTATGAGCGGCAGGTATACGAAGCCCGCTATGAGGCAGAAGTGCATTACATGGTTGTGCGTGAATGATTGGAAGGTCGTTATGATCCTTATGGTCCTTTCGCCGCTCATCCTTTCACCTCCCTCCTGCTAGCCCAGTTGGAGACTATCATCGCTATCGACGTAGCCGTCACGAGGGCTATTCCGATGTAGCCCAACTCTTTCACCAACTGTCTGCCCCTGGTCATCAGCGTGGAGCTTACGGGCTTCTCTTCGGGTAGTATCGGTTTGAGTGGCACGCTCGTCAGGTATATCACCGAAGTCCCGCCTCCGACGAAGCCTTCGCCGCGCCACATGTGCTTGCCCGAACCCTTCGCCCTGACAAATAGTTCGTTGAGCTCTCCGAATACCCTAGCGTTGGTCGGGCAGGCTTCGACGCAGGCCGGTAGCTTCCCTTCCTTCAACCTATGCTCGCAGAAGGTGCACTTATCCGGGATCATCGTGAGCTCGTCCATGTATCTGGCGTCGAACGGGCAGGCCATTACGCAATACTTGCAGCTTATGCACCTATCCTTATTTATCAGGACTATTCCATCCTCGTTCTTGTAGCTGGCCCCGGTCGGGCACACGTAAACGCAAGGTGGGTTCTCACAATGCCTGCATATGTTGTGGTAGAAGAAGGTTCTGACCTTGGGGAAGACCCCGAGCTCGATCTCCTCCACACTCGTCCTGAGCTTCAGATCCTCGAGCCTCCCCTCCTCCATGGCTTTTGCGACTTCGGGCCCCAGATTCTCGGATATGCAGGCCGCTACACAGGCCCCGCA
>JAGGXQ010000043.1 GCA_021162925.1 Nitrososphaerota archaeon | reverse complement strand
TGAGATTTGATGTACTCGAGGTACTCCTCGTAATCTATCAAGCGCATCTTCATGTCCCTCTAATCCTTAATCCCCCTATAGCCTATATAAAAGCCTGCTATGTCCATGAAGTTCTAGAGCCCTTGGGCATAAAGGTTAATTACCAGCTCGGGCGATAGGGCGATCGGGCCGGTCGTCTAGCTGGTAGGATGCTGCTTTGGCATGGCAGTGGTCGTGGGTTCGAATCCCACCCGGTCCACCATAATTCGAAAACGCTTCAGCTGTTCGGCTAAAGGCGGGTTTAAGGATCGCCAAACGAGACTTCGAGGAATCAGTCGAGGTGCATTTCTTCATCCTTTTCAGTCGGCGCAGGTTAGTATCATCACCCAACGTAGTTGGCTTCCGAGATTTAAAAGGATAATGCGAAGACCATTTCAGGTATCGCGCGGTAAGCGAAATCAAGCATGCTGAAGTGGTCGGGGTTTAAGCCCTGGTAGGCATTTTTATATACTACCTTTTGGTCTTACTGTTGGTGTAGTATGAGTTTCGTGACCGTCTCTGCGAAGGTTCGGAGGGAGCTCTGGGAGAGGCTCAAGGGCTACGGCGTCAACATAAGCGAGGTGATCAAGCGCTCCCTAGAAGAAGAGGTCAGGAGGAGGGAGGAAGAGGAGGCTAGGAGGCTTCTGGGCGAAGCCTCCAAACACTTGAGAAAGCTGAAGGAAGAGGAGGTGGTCGAATCCGTAAGGAAGAGCAGGGAGGGGCGATGAAGTATCTGTTCGACGCCAGCGCCCTCCTGAACCTGGTGAGGAGGCTGGGGGAGGAGTCGCTGGAGCCCTTGAGAGGGAATTGCATCCTCACGCTTACGGTCTATGAGGTCGGCAACGCGCTATGGAGGGAGACGGGTTTGTTGAAGAGGCTGAAGGCGAGCGAGGCGGAGGAGATCATGAGGGCGGTCATGGCGTTGACCAAGTTCATGGAAGTGATCGGGCCCGAAGACCCCGTAGAGATACTCAGGGCATCCAGCGAAATCCGGCTAACGTTCTACGATGCGGCGTACGTGGTTGCGGCGTTAAGGGCGAACTTAACGCTGGTGACGGACGATGAGAAGCTGGCAGCGAAGATAGAAGAACACCAAGGCATGTTCCTGAAAGAGTACAAAAAGAAACTGCGCGTAATTGGGTCGGCCGAGCTACGATAACACATCGAACGCGCGAGCTTCCTTTAGAGAAAAATTAATTCGGGCTCTCGACATAAGCTTAGAAGGGATGGCCCATGACCCTGCTCATAGCCTTGAAGTGGTTGTTTGAAGGCAAGGAGAGCGTCGTGGTCTCCTCGGATTCGAAGGTCACCTTCGGCCCCGTAAGCTATGAGACGAGAAAGGTGTATCCGATAGCGCTGAAGGAAGGGGAGGAGTACGTCCCGCTCGCGATAGCCGGAGGCGCTGGCGATGCCTCCCTGATCAAGCAGAGCTACCGGGTATGCGAAAGGGTCCTCACGGGCCTCGCGGTGAAGGAGTGGGGCAAGCAGACGCCGAGCTTCGAGCAGTTCGAGGAGGCGATTCAGCAGATCGAGCCGATCCTGATGGGAAGGTTCAGGGAGCTGAGGGAGCAGGGGCTAGAGCTGAGCTTCCGAATGCTCTTGGCGAGCGTGGATCGGCAAGGGAGGGCTTCTATGTACCTCTTCGATAGTAGGGGGCTTGCCGAGCCGGTTCACGAAAACCCGGGATTCGCCGTTATAGGCACCGGATTCTTCACCGGAGGGAACCTGCTCCTCAGGCTCTTGGGCTACTCTCCGGAAGAGAGCGGCGAGCTCGACCTAGGGGTGCTTTCGACCTTCATAATCGAAGCCGTCAGCGAGATAGACCCCGCGGTCGGTTCTTTCGTCGGAGAGAGCTACTGGATGAGGGCGGAAGAGGGCGAGGTGCTGCTCGGTCCTTTGAAGGAGGAGGCGATAAAGGAGTTCAAGGAGAAGGTTAGGGAGAGGAAGGAGCTCATCAGGCGTGTTTGGCGGCTCTTCGATGGCGCTGGAGAGGAAAAGGTTCGGGAGAAGCTGGACGAGCTCGAGAAAGACCTAGAAAAAGAGGAAAGGGAAGGGTGAAGTTGCTGAAGCTCAAACCCTCTAGCCCTCCTCGGCCTACTTCACGAGCGGTTAAGCAATGAAAGCCGAAAGGCTTCTAAACCCAATCCGAACGCTCGCCTAGTGTGAAGTCGGTCAGAGAACCCTCTTAGACTCTAAAACTATCTCGTCGCCAGCGATCCTGCCCATCAGGAGCTCACCATCGGAGATGGGCCTCCACTCCTCCTCTAGGTTCGTCTTCTCCGACGCGATCACGAGCCCATCCTCACTCAACACGTAGGACATTTCGAACACGGGCCTATCCTTGAAGCATAGCGACCTGCCCCCATGCCCTCCATGCCTGCAGTAGGCGTAAAGCCCCTCGCCGTCGCTGAGGATCATGTTCAGCCCAACGTACGGTTGCTTCTTATCCGGATGCTTTTGCCTCACCTCCTCCCAGAGCCCCTCAAGCGTCTCCTCGAGCCTCCTCAAGGCCGAAGCCAGCCCCATTCCTTCATGTAGCTCCTTCATCAGGAACCAGAAGTAGACCTCGCTGTCGTTGAGCCCCCTTATCCGCCCCCTCCAGCTACCTAGAGCATCAGAGAGCTCGTCGGGTATCGTTATGATGCCATTGTGGGCGAAGATGTACCTCCCGTAGGAGAAGGGCTGGGAGTTCTCCTCGCCCAACAGCTTCTCCCTAGGGAGCCCTCTAGGGTTGCTCGCCCTCCTGATGTGCGCGAGGATCACCCTCGACTTGGCATGCCTCACGGCCGAGGAGAGGGCCTCGTACTCCATGTAGACGGGTCCTCCGCTCTTCACAAGCCTTGGATGCCCGTTCACGTAGAACCCTATCCCCCACCCGTCCCCTTGAAGCCTCTCAGGATCGGCCTTGCTCTGGGCGAAGAGGGAGCACGGGTCCTCCAGGATGTACTTGGAGGCGTTAGCTCGCTTCAGGGACAGCATGCCGAGGAGCCTGCACATGATCCCCCTCAAAGCCTCTTGATGGGCCCGCCATAAGCTTAATCGGAGAGCAGGTGCACGTTCCCTATCTCCACCCTCTTCAGGTGCCTCTCCGCGGCCTCCTTGCACTCGAGCATCTGCCTCCAGCTAGTCGTCGGGAGGTCGTTCAGCCTGTAATGGGGGTAGAAGGCGAGCAGCGTGTAAGGGATTTCGGGGCTTACGCTCGCGATGAACTCCGCAAGCCTGCCGACCTCCTCCGCATCCACGTAGCCAGGGACCACGAGCGTGCTGGCCGTGAGGACCGGGACCTCAGGCCGCTCCTCGAAGAACCTCTCCCCCATCGCCCTGAAGTTCTCCAGCGCTGCCCTGTTCGAAACCCCGCACAAAGCTTTGTGGACGTTCTCGTCCCAGGCCTTGAGGTCGAACTTAACGATCCCGCCGCTCCTGAGCGAGTACTCGGTAGCTTTGGCCATGAAGTCCCTCCTCATGTTCCCGTTCGTCTCCCAGCATATCCTCAGGATCCTACCCCTCCGCTCGGCCTCCTCCAGCATGAGCTCGCTCGCCTTCAGGGCGTGGGGCATCTGGACCGAAGGGTCCCCGCCGAAGAAGCAAACGCACGAGACGTGCCCGTCGACCTTTTCGGCGAGCTCCTCCGCCGACAGGCTGGGGCCCAGCCTCATGGTCAAGCTCCTGTAGTGCCAGTTCTGGCAGTAGAGGCAGTCGAAGCCGCAGGCCCCGTAGAACACGGCCAGGTTCGAGAACCCGTACTCGGGGCCGGGCCTGTAGGCGTACTTCGGATAACCCGCCCCGGTGCACCCAGGGCAGAACCAGTTCGCAACGCAGTTCGTCGGCAGCGGGTCGTAGTACCACTCCAGGATGCCCTTATCGACGGTCCCGCCCAGGCGGATAAGCCTCCCATTCTCGTTGACTACGAGGCCGCAGAAGCCCTTCTTCGCATCCCCTAGCCTGCAGTCGTTCGCGCAGAGGCCGCAGGGTATCCCGTCGGGATCCCTAGGGGGCTCTGGAGGTAGGCCGAAGAGCCTGCGGCTCCTGGCGTGCTCCCTCATGGCTACCTCGAGGGCCTCCTCCGGATGCCTCCTCAGGCAATCGACGCAGACCCCCAGGTTGCCGGATATAGTTGCGGAATCACGCCCGCAGATCAGGCATCTACCCAACTCTCTTCAGCACGGATTAAGAAGCTTGGGGGATTAATCCTTTCCTTTGCCTTAAACTTACTCAACTCATTACTTACTCAAGATCCTATAGGCCAGGGCGTAGAAGTCCTCGACCTTAGCCCCAGCCCTCCTCAGGTTGCTCAGGCATATGGGGCAGTAGGTGATTACCCTCTCCCCAACCTGGAGCAATTCCTCCATTCGCTTCTTGGCTATCTCCGTCGCAAGCCCTAGCCTGAACCACTCGACCGGACCCCCGCAGCAGGCCGTCAACCTACCGCTCCTCTTCGGCTCCAGGACCTCGATCCCCAAAGCCTTGGCAAGCCTCCTGAACTCCGATGTCAGGTCTCTATACCTGGAGAAGTAGCAGGGATCGTGGACGACCCAGCCCCCAGAATCCGCCTTCACCCCCCTAGGGTCTGCGAGCTCCAGCACGGTCTTCACCTCGAAATCGAACCCCTCGACCAGGGATGGATAGACCTCGCCGAGCATGTAGGTGGTGTGCGGGTCGACGGTTATGACCTCCTCGACCCCGTTCCGCTCGAATATCCCCTTTATCAGCTCCCCGTGCCTCCTAACTTCGTCTACCAGCCCCAGATCCCAGAGGTGCGCCCCGCAGTAAACGTCATCGCCGTAGAGGTATCCGAACTCTATGCCCGAAGCCCTGAGGAGCGATACGGCGCCGTAAAGGGATTCGTACTCGTTCCAGCTAGGCCTTATGACCGAGGCGGGCCTCACCAGGGAAGAGAGCCTCAAGAGCAGCCTCGATAGGGTCCGGTGCCCCTCCAAGAGCCCGATGTACTTCGCAGATTCGTCTATGTAGGGCACGAGCTGGTAGAGGCAGCCCGTGTATAGGACCCGCCTCCCTCCCTTCCTCAGGCCGAGCCCCTTGGCCCAATCGCCGCATCCCTTCGATAGGCCGTAGTAGTCCCCCCACTTCCTCACGTTCCTCACGAGCATGGATATCGTCGAGTCTATCGGCATCGTCCTCCCATCCTCAGAACCACCCTCACGTACTCCTTCCTCAGCTCTCTCGCATCCCTGGGCACGTCTACGTCGTAGGGGCAGACCTCCACGCACCTCCTGCAGAGGAGGCAGGTCCAGAGGCCGTCCAGCCCAGTCTCCTCGGCCTTCAGCCCCTCCTCCTTCGGCTCCTTGGCGAAGAAGTGTATGGCCGATGGTCCGAGGAACCCCTTGAAGACGCTGTAGGTAGGGCAAGACGAGTAGCAGGCACCACATTCGACGCACTCGTCGAGCACCTTATAGCCCTCGGAAGCTTTGAGCATCCTGGCCCCCACCAGCTTCAGCTTTGAGAACATCGGCGACGGGTCGACGAGCAGGTCCTTTATCACCCTGAAGTTCTTCAGGGGCTCCACCGTGATCTCCTCGCCCAAATCCCTAACCTTCGTGATGCACGCGAGCCTCTCTTTGCCGTTGATGAGCATGGCGCACGCGCCGCAGACCCCGTGGTGGCAAGCCCTGTTGTAGACCAGGGTTTCGTCCAGCCTGAACCTCACGTGCTCCAGGCAGTCGAGGACCGATGCCCCTTCATCGACGTCGAGCTCGAACTCCTGGTAGTGGCCTTCCCCCTCCCTCCCCCTGAACACCCTTAGCTTCACCTTCATCACGACACCTCGAAGTATTCGTAGTGGGGCAGTAGCCCAACCTCCTTGGTCTTAGATGGGGCATCCATCCCCAGCTTCTTGACGATGAGGTCGCCAGCCTTCTCTGCCATGAGCCTCGCCGTGGTGAACTTGCCCCCTACTACGCTGACGACCCTCCCGACGCCATCGGCGGCTTCGTGATCTATCACCGAGAACTCCCTGGAGACCTCCCTCCCGCTACCCTTGACCTCCCCGACGAGGGGCCTCGCCGACACGTAGACCGCCTTGACCTCCTCCCTGGAGATCAAAGGTAGCATCTCGGCCCCCCTCCTCAAAAGTAGCTCTACGTCCTCCCTAGATTTCGGCAGCAGATCGGGGTCCCTGACGGCCTTCGAAGTGGTCCCTATCACGCTCAGCCTCCTCTGGGGCAGCACTATGTCCCCGTCGCTCGGTGGGTTGAGCCTGTTGATCACCCTAGTGCTGACCCTCCTTATGGAGACCATGACCCCTATGGTCGGGGTGACGCTCACCCTCCCGCCGAACATCTTGGCGACGAGTCCGGCCCAAGGGCCTGTGGCGTTCACGTAAACGTCGGCGCTCAACCTGTACCTCTTCTCACTTATCCTGTCGAACACCTCGACCGAGCTAACCTCCCCATCTTTGACCTTGAAACCGATCACCTCGTTGAATGGCCTCACCTCGGCCCCGTTCTTCTTCGCGGTCGCGAGGAAGCTCAGGACGACCTTGAGCGGGTCGAAGGTGGCATCGGGGACCTCGAAAACCTTCCTAACCCTAGGGTTCAGGTTCGGCTCCCTTTCGATGGCGAGCTCCGGCTTCACCTCCCTCACGGGTATCCCGGCGGCCTCGCACCCGTTCAAGAACTCCTCCGCGTACTCCAAATCCTCGTCGGTTATCCCGACGAAGTATCCGCCGTTGGTTTCGAATAGATCGGGCCCTATCCTCCTCATTATCAGGTTCTCCATGTAGCACTCCCTTGCGACCGAGGGCGTCTTGACGTACCTGCAACCGCTGTGCAGGAGCCCGTGGGTCCTCCCGCTCGTCCCGTAGGCTATCGAATCCCTTTCGAGCAGGGTTACCTTGACGCCCCTCAACGATAGATCGTGGGCTACCGCCGCCCCTACGACCCCCCCTCCTATGACTATGGCGCTCCTCAAGGCCTAGGCACCTAGGGCCCAGCCGAGGCTCCTCTTCACGGCCTCCTTCCACCTGGAGTAGAGCCTCTCCCTGGTCTCCTCGTCCATTAGCGGCGAGAACTTCTTGTCGAGCTCCCACATCGAAGCTATTTCATCTAGAGTGCAGCTCGGATCCGAGCCCACCCTGGCCATCATCGCGGCCCCCAGGGCCGTGCTCTCAAGGTTCTTGGGCTTGAGCACGTCGACCCCCAGCACGTCGGCCTGGAACTGCATGAACACGTCGTTCTTCGTGACCCCTCCATCCACCCTGAGCTCCTTCAGCTTGAAGAGCCCCGAAGTCCTCTCCACCAGGTCCCTCACCGCGTAGGCCATCGACTCCATCACCGCCCTCGCTATGTGCCCCTTCTTCGTCCTCTCGGTTATCCCTATGATCAGGCCCCTTGCGTACTGATCCCAATACGGAGCCCCTAGCCCGACCAGGGCCGGGACGAAGTAAACGCCGTCGCTGTCCTTGAACGTCGAGGTAAGCTCGTCGAACTCCTTGACGGACTCCAGTATGCCGGATTTGACGAGCCAATCTATCGCCCCACCGGATATGAATATGCTCCCTTCTAGCGCATAGGTCGCCCTCTTCTCTTCCAGGCCCCACGCTACGGTCGATACGAGCCCCTCCGCTCCCTTCGGCTCGCTTCCGACGTTGGTGAGCAGGAAGGTCCCGGTCCCGTAGGTGGCCTTCGCCATGCCGTAATCGAAGCAAGCCTGACCGAACAGAGCCGCCTGCTGGTCGCCCAGGTCCCCGGTTATCGGTATCTCCCTACCGAACAGCTCCTTCGAAGTGTAGGCGAATAGGTGGTTCGATGGGTGGGCTTCGGGAAGGATCGCGTCGGGTATCCCCAAAATTTCCAGGAGCTCTTCGTCCCAGTCCAGCTTCTTCAGGTTGAACAGCATGGTCCTCGACGCATTCGAGTAATCGGTCACGTGGGCCTTGGAGCCGCTGAGCTTCCATATCAGGTAGGAATCGACGGTCCCGAACAGGATCCTACCCTCCCTCGCCTCCTCCTTCAGGCCCTTTATGTTGTCCAGGAGCCACTTTATCTTCGGCCCGGAGAAGTAGGAATCCGGTACGAGGCCCGTCCTCTCCCTGAACACCTCCCCGTATTCCCTCTTCAGCTCGTCGACGAGCTTCGACGTCCTCCTGCACTGCCAGACTATCGCGTTGTAGACGGGCTCTCCGGTATACCTGTCCCAGAGTATCGTGGTCTCCCTCTGGTTCGTTATGCCTATCGCGGCTATGTCCTCGAACGAGGCCCCCGCATCCTCCACGGCCTCCATCGCGGCGCTTAGCTGGGATGCCCATATCTCCTCCGGGTCCTGCTCGACCCATCCCGGCTTCGGAAGTATCCTCCTGACGGGTCTCCTCCCCATCCCCAAGATGTTCCCTTTCTCGTCGAATACGATCGCACGGGCGCTCGTGGTCCCTTCGTCGAGGGCGAGTAGCAACCTACCATCGCCCGTGTTCGACATAAGGTTCATGTGGTTTGAGAGTTTTTAAGCTTTGTAAGCTCCAACCGATTTCGGCAATAGGCCGAGAAAAAATTAAGGCTTGATCTTGTCCCTTAAACTCCGGCCTACGCCAACCCTGATGGGCTCCTCCTCTACCTCCCTGTACACCTTCTCGGTCTCCCTCGCCGTCCTCCTCCAGTCGAACTCCCTGGCCCTCGCCATCCCGTAGCTCGAGAGCCTCCTCCTGAGCCTGTCGCTCTTCAGCACCTCCTCCATCGCATCGCACCAGGCCTCAGGGTTCATGGGGTCCACGTAGACCGCGGCCTTCCCCAGCACTTCTGGCATGCTCGTCGAGTTCGATGAAATCACGGGGCATCCGCACGCCATCGCTTCGAGGGGAGGCCACCCGAACCCTTCGTAGATCGATGGGAAGGCGAAGAGCTCGGCCTGGGTGTAGTAGCTCGCCAGCTCCTCCTTCGAGACCCACCCCATCAGGATCACGTCCCTCTCCAGGCTCAGAGCCCTTATCAGCCTCAGCGTCTCCCTCCTGAACTCCTCCCCTCCAGACCTGCCGACCTTCACGAGCTTGAGCTCCTTGAACCCCCTATCCTTAAGGAGCCTGAACGCCCTGAAGAGCGTCCCGAGGTTCTTCCTGGGTTGCTCGGAGCCCACGTACAAGATGTAGGGCTCCTTGCAAGGCCTCTTGCCGACCAAGGGCCTGAACTCCTCATCGACCCCGTGGTGGATGACCGATATCTTCCACTCGGGTATTCCGAGATACTTCACGAGATCGCCCTTCGTGTACTCCGATGGCGCTATGATCCTCGCCGCCCCCTTTACCCCTTCGTAGTCCATCTTCAGCCAGAAGGAGTCGGAGAGCGTCGGCCTCTTGATCAGGGTTGGCCCCAAGCCCAGCATGTCGAAGTACCTTATCAGGTCGTGGGCCGTTATTATGTAGGGCTTGTCGAGGAACTTGGCGAACCTCCCTAGGTGGTGGTTCGGCAGATGGGGTATGTCCCGAATCGAGTTCAGGAACTTGACGAACCTGTAGACCATGAAGGCGCCCCTCAGGTTCCTAGGGCTGAGCGGGCTCCTCCCGAACTGCTCCGAGACCTCCTGGTATATGGTGGTCTCCACCTTCCTCACCCTGAGGTACTTGGCGAGCCTGCCGCTGTAGAGATCTAGCGAACCCCTTCCACGTGTGACGACCAGGTAGACCATGGCCATCACCCCCGAAGAGGCCGATGCGCCATCGATTTTTTGGCGGAAGGCGATATTTAAAGGTAAAGTGGCAACCGCTACGAATCGGCCGGATTTTTTGCCCGTTTAGATCGGTAGACCCAGATAGCTGAAAACGCCGATCATCTTCAACCCCATGTATATCATCACGATTATGAAGATCCATTTCAGGGATTTGGGACGGATCCTGTGGGCGAGGCTCGCCCCAACCTGAGCCATGGGGACGCTCGTGCATGCCAGAGATATCCATTGCAGAAGGTTGACGTAACCTATCGAGTAAGGGGGCAACCCAGGAACGCCCAATCCGTACAACATGTAGGCCAAAGTCCCCCCGAAGCTCGTGAATATCATGATCGCCGTGGACGTTCCGACGGCTTCGTGCATGTGATAGTTCAATAAAATCACCATCAACGGAACCATCAAAACCCCTCCGCCGATCCCTATCAGCCCCGTGACGAATCCGAAAACCGCCCCCAGCAGGACGTATGCCCAAGGGTTCGTGCAAGGCTCTCCTTCGACCCTTATTGGGCGGGCGGTTATCATCCTTAGAGCGCCCAAAAGGATGGCCAGACCGAAGATCGTTTTGAGAATGCTCCCGGGCAACAGGGTGGTAACGTAGGTTCCAAGGAATGTAAATATTATGCTAATTAACCCTAGTATCAAAGCGGATTTCCAAAGAACAGCCCGATTTTTGTGATGCCTTAAAGAGCCACTAAAAGCCGTTGGCAGAACGACGAACAGATTCGTCCCGAACGCCACCCTTATTGAGATGGTCGGATCGATTCCCATGGACGTTAAGATCCAATATTGGACGGGTATCATTATGAAGCATCCGCCCACGCCCAACAGACCGGAAACGATCCCTACCGAGGCCCCCGTTATCAACAGTAACGCTATGTATAGAGGATTCATTTTCAATCATCCCCGGCTATCTTTAAAATTTCCTTTATCTTAGGGTTTATGATCTTGTAATAAACACTCTTCCCCTCCCTCCTAGATTCCACTATCCCCAGATCTTCGAGTTTCGCCAACTGAATCGAGACCGTCGACTGAGCTCTGCCGGTGTAAGGGACGATCTCGCAGACGCATTTCTCCCCATCGAGGAGGAATTCGACTATTTTCAGCCTAGTCTCGTCGCATAGAGCCTTAAATATCCGGAGCTCTTTTCTCACATCGATAGATTGATAATTGTAAATATATAAAAATTACTCTTGGCCCCAAGCCACCAAAACTCATGGCCATCGACCCCGAATTTTTGCGCGAATTCCATCCCGTTATTTTGCTATAAAATGGACAAAAACTTATATTAAACTGATTTCTTAATTAATCCAATAG
>JAGGXQ010000031.1 GCA_021162925.1 Nitrososphaerota archaeon | reverse complement strand
CCTGTCGACCAGGAACTCGATGGTCCCCGCGTTCATGTATTCTATGGCTTCAGCCGCCTTAACGGCCATCCTCCCCATCTCCTCCCTCATTCCCTCGTCGAGCATGGGCGAGGGGCTCAGCTCTATGAGCTTCTGATACCTCCTCTGGATCGATGACTCCCTCTCCCCCAGGTGGACCGCGTGCCCGTAGGCGTCCCTGAGTATCTGGAACTCTATGTGCCTCGCGCCCTCGATGTACTTCTCGATGTAAAGCTCCTCCCTCCCGAAAGCGGCCTTCGCCTCCATCATCGCTACCTTCAGGGCCTTCTGCAGCTCTTCTTCATCCCTGACGAGCCTTATCCCCCTCCCCCCTCCACCGTAGACCGACTTGAGCAGGATCGGGTATCCGAGCTCCTTCGCCACCTTTATCGCATCCTCCTCGCCGGCGACCTCGCTCCCCGGTATGGTCGGTATGCCGTGCCTCTCCATCTCCTTCTTGCAGGCGAGCTTGTCCCCAGAGAGCTCTAGGGTCCTTGAGCTGGGGCCGACGAAGATTATGCCCTCCTCCTCGCACCTCCTGGCGAACTCCGGATTTTCCGACAGGAAGCCGTAGCCTGGATGGATCGCATCCGCCCCGCACTCCAGGGCTACTTCCACGATCCTATCGATGTTAAGGTAGCTGTCCGAAGGATCAGGGGGTCCTATCCTGTAGCTCTCATCCGCATACCTGACGTGAAGGCCGTTGACGTCGGCATCCGAGTAAACGGCGACGCTCCTTATCCCGAGCTCCTTGCAGGCCCTTATTATCCTTAGGGCTATCTCCCCCCTGTTCGCCACGAGCACCTTCTCGATCATAGCTGGATGTTCCCGTGCTTCTTTAACGGCCTCGCCTCCCTCTTGTCCTTCAGCATCTCCAGGGCCTTTATGAGCACCGGCCTGGTCTCCTCCGGGTTTATCACGTCGTCTATTATCCCCTTTTCCGCAGCGACGTAGGGGTTTGCGAACCTCTCCTTGTACTCCTTGACTATCCGCTTCACCACCTCCTCCGTGTCCATCCCCTCCTCCCTCATCCTCTTGAGCTGCTTTCTGTAGAGGACCCTTACCGCCGACTCGGGTCCCATGACCGCTATTTCGGCCGTCGGCCAGGCCAGGTTTATGTCGGCCTTCGAGTACTTGCTCCCCATGGCGCAGTAAGCCCCTCCATATGCCTTCCTTATGATCACGGTTATCTTCGGGACGGTGGCTTCGGAGTAAGCGAAGAGGAGCTTCGAGCCGTGCTTTATTATGCCCCCCCTCTCCTGCTCGGTTCCGGGCAGGTATCCTGGGACGTCGACGAAGGTTATTATCGGGATGTTGAAGGCGTCGCAGAACCTGACGAACCTGGCGGCCTTGTTCGAAGAGTCTATATCTAGGACGCCAGCGAGGTAAAGGGGCTGGTTCGCTACAACTCCGACCGTCATCGAGTTCAGCCTGCCGAACCCTATGATCAGGTTCTTGGCCCACATGCTCTGGACTTCAAAGAACTCGTTGCCATCCAGGACCGATCTTATAACCTCCCTCATGTCGTAAGGCTTGTAGGGATCGGGTGGGACTATCTTGAGCAGGTTCTTATCGGTCCTGTTCGGATCGTCCCCCATATCGACGAGCGGCGGCTCTTCGGAGTTGTTCTGGGGCAGGTAGGAGAGCAGCCTCTTTATCAGATCTATCGCCTCGGCATCGTCGTTGGCTATAAAGTGGGCTATGCCGCTCTCCTTCGCGTGTATCATCGCGCCCCCAAGCTCTTCGAAGCTCACCTCTTGCCCCAGGGCGGCCTTCACGACCTCGGGGCCGGTTACGAACATGAAGCTGTTCTTGACCATGATTATGAAGTCCATCAGGGCGGGGGAGTAGACCGCCGCACCGGCACAGGGCCCCATGATCGCGACTATCTGGGGTATGACGCCCGACGCTATCGTGTTCCTGTAGAATATCTCGCTGCACGCTATAAGGCTGGAAACGCCCTCCTGTATCCTCGCCCCTCCCGAGTCGTTGAGCCCGACTATCGGGGCCCCGACCTTTATGGCCAGGTCCATGACCTTGGCTATCTTCTTGCCGAATATCTCGCCTATCGACCCCCCGAAGACCGTGAAGTCGTGGGCGTAGACGAAGGTGAGCCTCCCGTTAACGGTCCCGTAGCCGGTTATCACCCCGTCGCCCAAATACTTCTTCTTGTCCATCCCGAAGTCGGTGCTCTGGTGGACCGCGAACCTGTCGAGCTCGTGAAAGCTCCCTTCGTCCATGAGCAGCTCTATCCTCTCCCTGGCGGTCAGCTTCCCCTTCCTGTGCTGCTGCTCTATCCTCTCCCTGCCTCCCCCTAGCTTCGATAGCTCGATCAGGTCCTTTAACCTCTCCAAAGCGTCGTAAGGCATCGAACCGCCAAGCATAACAGGTATAATAAGCTTTAAGAAAAGGCCGGAGGAAATTCGTCTTCCGCCTTAATTCAGTTCATTCGCTTGAGCAGGGATATCGCCGCGCTTATCGCCCCGTATTCCGCGTTCTTCCGATCCCTGGCGCTCCCTATTATTATGGCGTCCCAATCCCTAGGGGAGAGGCTATCCCTCAGGATGCCCCATATCGGGTCCGGGTGATCCCTCTCACAGTCCTCGCTTATCCTTGGCATCACGAACTTCCCCTTCTTGAACACCAGGGTCGTCGCGCCCGTGGCCCCAGCTTTTATGGCTTCGTCCCTTTCCGCCAGGCCGCTGGTCACGACCTTCCCCCCTCCCCTCACCAAAATGGCGAAGTTCTCCTCGTCGACGGAGAGCCCGCTCCTAGGGATTCTTGCCGAAGTCGGCAAGAGCTCCTTCACGGCCCTGTAGATCCTCTGCCCCTTCCTCGAGAGCCTGCACCCCCTCGCCCCGGTTTTGACCAGGCCCCTGGAGACCATCCTCCTGATCAGGGTCCTAACCGCCCCTTCCCCGATCCCAAGCTCCCTCGCCAGCCTACCCCTCCCTATCTCCCCTTCCCCGATGATCATAAGGGCCTTAAGGATCTGGTGCCCTCCGAAGCTCACCCCCGGCCCCGCATACCTCCCCTTCATAACCTTAAGAAGCTCGTCGAGCTCCTTCAATTCGATCTTTTGCCCGCCCCTATCTTTTAAATCCTTTCGTCGGGCGGCGCGCAAGATTAATTACTCCTGAATTTTAGAGTATCCCGAATGGGCGAAGGGCTTGCCAAGGGCCGGGAGGCGTCGATAAACGAGCAGAGGATATCCCTTATAAGGGAGATAAAGGCGCTGAGCAAGAGGTTCGAGGAGACCCTTAAGAGGGTTAGGGAGCTGACCTCGAAGATAAACGAGAAGAGGAACAGCCTGAGGGAGATCAAGAAGGAGCTGAGGGAGCTGAAGGGGGAGAAGCACAGGATATACATGAGGCTCTCCGAACTCAACAGGAGTAAGAGGGAGCTCGTCTCCAAGTACAGGAAGCTGATGAGGGAGCTTCCAAGGGAGAGCCTAGAGCAGCTCTCAAAGACCCTAGAGGAGCTCGAATGGAGGATTCAGACCGAGCCCCTCTCCAGAGAGAGGGAAAAGGAGCTCGTCAGCAAGGCCATGGAGATCGAGCTGAAGCTCAACCGGCAGAGGAAGGCCCTAGCTTTGAGGTCGAAGATAAACGAGCTCGACGCCGAGATGGAGGAGGTCGAGAGGGAGCTCGACGAGTGCAACATGAAGATAGGGCAGAACAGCAGGCTTCTGGACGACGAGGAGTTCAGGCGCATGTTCGAGGAGAGGGAGAGGCTCAGGGGGGAGCTCGACGAGATAAAGGGCAAGATAAGGGAGAAGCTCGGCGAGCTCGAGGAGCTCAGCAAGAGGTTAGAAGAGGAGAGGAAGAAGAGGGCCTCAAGCGACTCGGTCGACATGAACGCCCTCCTGATCGAGTCGAGGAAGAAGATAATCGAGAAGCTGGAGAGGGGGGAGAAGCTGAACTTCGACGAACTCAGAATACTTTACGGAATAGATTTAAATCGATGAGCACTCATATCGGATAGAGGTTTGAGCGCCGGCGAGGGGGAGCGACTTCTAGTACTCTGCGTCGATAGGGACGACGATATAGGGAGGAAGGCGGGGATAGAGACCCCCTTGACCGGGAGGGAAGCGTGCTTGGCCGCCGGCGTCAAGCTCGCCGTATCCGATCCAGAGGAGGCCGATGCGAACGCCATATTCGCCGCCGTAAAGGAGTACGACGGGCTGAAGTCGAAAGGTATCGATTGCGAAGTCGCCGTAGTTTCGGGCCTGGGGGAGGGAGGGATCGAGGCCGACAAGAAGGTCAGGGACGAGTTCAAAAAGGTTGCCGAAGAGACGAAGGCGACGGGGGTCGTGCTCGTGAGCGACGGGGTCGACGACGAGCTGGTGATACCGATAATCCAGAGCTACCTGCCCGTCGTCTCGGTCAGGAGGGTCGTCGTGAAGCAGAGCCAATCGATAGAGACCTCTTACATGATCTTCGGCAGGTATCTCAAGAGCGCGTTTTACGATCCGAGGTATTCCAAGTACGCCCTAGGCGTCCCGGGGATAATCTTCTTCGCACTTGGCATCCTGATAATGGTCAACAAGCTAACGGAGGCCACGGCCATAGCCCTGGGCATAATAGGGATCGCCATGATCGTAAGGGGCTTCGAGCTCGACAGGGTGATCCCGAAGATCGTCAAGGCCAAGATGACCGTGGTCGGATACGTGAAGCTGTTCATAGCCATAGCCGGCTCCCTGATCATACTGACCGGCCTCTACCAAGGGGTTTCGAACGTGCCCGAGGCCCTCCTATCGGAGGCTTCCGAGGGCTTCACCCACGCCCTGATGAACGCCCCGGCCATAATAGGGTACGTGCTCGAAGGCTCGATACCCCTGATATGGATAGCGATAGGGATATACTTGGGGGCGATGCTCCCGATCTACTACGTAAGAGGCGGCAGGGTCAAGATGATCAGGAACTCGATCGGGCTCGTGATCCTGATCCTCCTCTACCAGCCGGTCCTCCAGTTCTCCTACATACTCGAGGGGAGGGGGAGCCCGGTGAGCCTGTTCGTGATGATAATGGTCGGCTTGGCCCTCTCGCTCCTGGCCCTCATCATAGTCTACCAGCACTTCGCCAAGAGAAAAGAGGTATGAACTTCCTAACCTTGCTCAAGCTCATCGGGGCGTACAAGGTTTACGAAAGGGTCCTGAAGAGGCAGGTGGAGAAGGGGGAGATGCCGGGCCACATCGGCATAATACTCGACGGAAATCGCAGGTGGGCCTCGAAGCACGAGCTACCCAGGTTCTTGGGGCACGAGCTAGGGGCCGACAGGGTCGAGGACGTCCTGGAGTGGTGCCACGAGCTCGGCATAAAGACGATAACCGTCTATGCGCTCTCGACCGAGAACCTGATGAGGGACGAGGAGGAGCTCAACGAGCTCTTCGACCTTTTTGAAGAGAGGCTGTACGCCCTGCTCAAGGACCCCAGGCTACACAACTATAGGATAAGGGTCAAGGCCATGGGCAAGCTAGAAAGGTTGCCCGAAAGGATCAGGGTCGTCTTGAGCAAGCTGGAGGATGTAACGAAAGACTACGACGGCCACTTCCTCAACCTTGCGATAGCTTACGGGGGGAGGCAGGAGATAGTCGATGGGGTGAGGGAGATAGCGAAAGAGGTCAAGGAAGGGAAGGTGAGGCCCGAAGACGTCGATCAGGAGCTTATAGAAAGGCACCTCTACACGTCTCACCTCCCGAACCCGGAGCCAGATCTTATAATAAGGACGTCGGGGGAGGAGAGGCTCAGCGGCTTCCTGCTCTGGCAGAGTGCCTACAGCGAGCTCGTATTCTTGGACGTTTACTGGCCGGAGTTCAGGAAGATAGACCTGCTAAGGGCCATAAGGACCTACCAGAAGAGGCAGAGGAGGTTCGGGAGGTAGCCTTTTTTAGGGCGTGGCGAAGTAAATACATGCTCGTCTCGGAGCACCTGATCGATAGGTATCTCAAACACCCCTTGATAAAGAAGGCGTTCTCCTTCCTTGAAGGCGACCTAGAAACCCAGACCACGATAAGGATGGCGAACGTGATGGCGGTCAAGCGGATGGGGTACAACGATCACGGGGCCGTCCACTCCAGGATAGTTTCTGGCTCCGCCATGCTTATCTTCGATCTCCTCAAGGGCCACGTAACCTACTCTTCGGTCAGGGACTGGGGCGCTGATTTGGAGGATGCGAGGCTCATAACCTTCCTAGGCGCCTACCTCCACGACATAGGCAACTCGATCCACAGGGAGCTACACCACGTCCACGGCTGCTACGTAGCTGCCCCCATACTCGACAGGCTCCTGCCGCTCCTTTACAGGGATGAGGTAAAGGCCAGGATGGTAAGGCAAGAAGTCCTCCAGGCGATATTCTCTCACGACGAAGGGATCGTGTGCCTGAGCAAGGAAGCCGGCGTAGTAAAGGTTGCGGATGGAACCGATATGGCGAAGGGAAGGGCCAGGATACCCTACACCCTCGGAAAGGTGGACATGCACTCCCTATCCGCCCTATCGATAACGAAGGTAGAGGTCGAGAAGGGATCGGATCGGCCCGTGCTGATAAAGGTCCACATGAGGAGCACCGCTGGGGTCTTCCAGATAGAGAGGGTGCTCATGAAGAAGGTGGAGAGCTCGGGCATATCCGAATACGTCGAGGTAGTCGGGATAGAGAGGGGAAGGGAGATAAAGCGGATACACTAAACTTTTAACCGACCGAGCCCATCCCCCTTCGCCATGAGCGAGAGGCTTCGGGACTACTTCTACAGGTTCAGGAAGCTCCTGAAAAGAGGGGGTAACTGGCTCATGTGGATCTACGTAGTTGTCCTGATATTCGTGGCTGCGGGCTCCGTGAGCGCTTTGATAGAGGGCTCTAGGTGGGGCCCCGACGTGCTCATCATAACCAGCAGGAGCGCCGAAACGGGCCTCGAAGCCCTGATATTCGGCGTCTCTGTCACCATGGGGTTCTTGGGCGTCTTCCTGATACACAGGGGCACGAGCACCAGCTCGAAGAGGGTTGCGAACATGTACATCCTAGGGGGCCTTGCTCTGCTTGCGGTAGGGATGGCGATATCGGGCTGGCTGACCTACCTGAAGGTCTAGCGCCCCTTGACGTAGGT
>JAGGXQ010000140.1 GCA_021162925.1 Nitrososphaerota archaeon | reverse complement strand
GATAATAAATGGTTCTGCGAAAGCGATCAAGGTGCCGGGGTAGCTCAGCTGGTCAGAGCGCCAGCCGCAGGGCGAGACTCATGATCTGGAAGTCGCGGGTTCGAATCCCGTCCCCGGCACCATAAAAGGCATTTCGAGCCCGATATGCCATACATATAGAGGGTGCGAGCACTTCGATCTCATCTAGGAACGTGGACGTGTCTCTGGGGGCCACTTCTACCCGCAAGCCTCGTTCTTCAGAAAGCCATATGCCTATGCGGGGTGCGGGATTCGAACCCGCGATCAAGGGCTCGGGAGGCCCTCATCCTAGACCAGGCTAGACCAACCCCGCCATCTATCTATCAAGCAAATCTGTTATAAATACCCTTCGCAGAATATTCATGATGCTCACGAAACTGCTCAGGGTCGAGAAGGAAGACACCCTGCTCGTGAGGGGACCTGCCAGGATAGAGCCTAAGGGCGAGATCTACATACTCGGGATGAACCTTGCCGAGGGGGACGAAGTCGTCGTGAGGGAGCACAAGATCATGCCGGTCGAGAGCGCTAGGGGCGCCGAAGTCGTCCTCCACCTAGGCTCCGGTAGCGGCTACTCTTACGAAAAGGGATACGGGGCGAAGCTCTGGGCGAAGGAGCTCTCGAAGGTCGTTCCGAACCTGGACGAGTCGAAGAGGGTCATGGTCGTCGGCGAGACGGACTCCGGCAAGTCAACGCTCACTACCCTGATCTCGAACCTGCTCATGGGGATGGGGATGTACCCCCACGTGATCGATGCGGACGTCGGCCAGGGGGACCTCGCACCCCCGGGTTGTATAGGGGCCAAGAGGCTCAGGCAGAAGATCACGGATCTCAGGGACCTAGAGGCGGATAGGTTCAGGTTCGTAGGCCTCATATCCCCGAACGGCTGGGAGGAGCTGGTGCTCGACGAGATCGAGGGCCTCCTCTCAGAGGGGCCCGAAATAGTGAACACCGACGGATACGTGAAGGGTAAGGGGCTGGAGTACAAGCTGGAGCTCGCGAGGAGGATAGATCCCGACGTGATCCTCCTCCTCTCGGATGAGAAGCTTCCGGGGTTCGAGGATAGGACTGTGAGGCTTAAGAGCGTTCCATTCGGTAAGGGGATACCCGGAAGGATAGAGAGGAGGGTGAGCCAGTATTCGAAGTTCCTCAAGGATGCGAAGGTGAGGAGGGAGAGGCTCGATGCCAAGAGGCTCTGGCTCCTAGGGCACGGGTTCAGGCACGACGGGGAGTGGGTCTGCGGCGATTGGAGGCTCGCCCTCTCCAACCTCACCTATGGGGCGATAATCGTGAGGAAGGAAGAGAGGCTGATAGAGCTCGGGATGAAGGACATGGCCGGGATGTTCGTAGGGCTCGGCCACGAGGAGGTCGAGGGGTTCGGGATGATAAGGTGGGCGAGGGGGAGGGATGCTTCGATCCTCACCCCGGTCGAGGAGTTCGACACCATAAGCCTGGGGGCTATAAGGCTGAGCAGGATGCTCGACAAAGAGAGGAACCTCAAGGTGCTCCTGTACTAGTAAAAGTTTTAACCGTCGGTGAAAAATCCGGCACGTGATAAGGACCGTAGAGGAGCTGGTCAAGGAGCTTCTGAGGAGGTACGACAGGGAGCCTAGGGGATGGAGCATGCTTGCGGACAGGAGGGGGAACGTGCTGGTCGTTGGCCCTGGGATCGGGTACAAGCTCAAGCTCGTCTCGATCGATCCGAAGCGGTTCACCGGGGTAGGGACCGAGATAAAGGACTTCGAAAGGGTCTCCGACCTTTTGAACAGGTTCCCCCCTTACGGCTTCAGGCCCCTTCCGAAGGATGCCGTAGAGATGTTCTTGAGGGGGGAGCTGAGGCCTGAGCTGATAAGGAAGGTGGTGGAGCTGGAGCCGGTCCCGAGCTGGGAGCTCAGAAACGCCGAGGCGATCCTGAGCGGCCCGATAATCTCTCACCCCGATCTGAGCGTGGTTTCGAGCAGCCAGAGGAAGCTGGAGGAGAGGCTAGCGATAGAAGCGGACAAGCTCTTCAGGAGGCTCTACCCTAGGAGGGCCTCGATCTACGGGTGAAGCTAGGCGTTTACGCCGAAGAAGAGCCTCTCCAGGAGGAGGGGGTCCCCGAGCAGCTTCTTCGCATCCCCCTCGTAGGCTATCTTGCCCCCGACTAGGACGTAGGCCCTATCGGCGAGGCCGAGGGCCCTCCTCACGTTCTGCTCGACCAGCAGTATGGTCAAGCCCATCTCCCTTATCTCCAGTATCTTCTTCACGAGCGACTGGGCCGCCTTCGGCGATAAGGCGGCGGTTGGCTCGTCCAGGATCAGTAACTTGGGCTCGGATATGATCGCCCTGGCGACGGCGAGCATCTGCCTCTCCCCTCCGCTCAGCACCCTGGCCGGCCTGCCGGCTTTGTCCCTGATCTCCGGGAAGAGCTCTAAGACCCTCTTTATCCTCCCCTCCACGTCGTCCTTGAGGTTGAAGAGCCCGAGCTCCAGGTTCTCCCTTACGGAGAGGCTCTGAAACACGTTGTTCAGCTGTGGCGTGTACCCTATGCCCAGGTCGACGATCTTGTGGGTGGGCATCCCGGTTATGTCGAACCCGTCGAAGGTTATCCTGCCAGAGAATACGTCCGCCATCCCCACGATGGAGTTCGATACCGTCGACTTCCCGGCCCCGTTCGGCCCTATGATGGCGACTATCTCCCCCCTCCTCACCTCCAGGTCTATCCCGTGAAGCACCTCCATCTTCCCATAACCCGAGTGGAGCCTCTCTAGATTTAGGAGCGCCACCTCAATCACCTATGTAGGCGTCTATCACCTTCCTCTCCTTCACGACCTCTTCGGGGCCCCCCTCCGCGAGCAGCCTGCCGTTATGGAGGACGTACACGTAGTCCACGTAGTTCATCAGTATCTCGAGCCTGTGCTCTATTATGAAGAACGTAAGCCCCCTCTCCTCCCTCAGCCTTTTTATGAACCCGAATATCTCGTTGGCGAGCCTAGGGGCGACGCCTGCTGCCGGCTCGTCCAGCAGGAACAGCTTCCCTCCCTCCATCATCCCCCTCAAGGACTCCAGGAGCTTCATCTGGCCCCCGGATAGGTCCGAGGCCCTCTTCCTCTCCGAACCGTTAAGGCCGAAGACCCCTATCAGGCCCTTCCCCCTCTTCCCTATCTTCATCTCCTCCGCCTCCCATCTGCTCCTGAAAGGTGCCAGAAGCGGGGACTCCCCCCTCTGCTTCGGGACGACGAGCACGTTCTCCCAAACGCTCATCGTTTGAAAGAGCCTGGGGTTCTGGAAGGACCTGACGAGGCCGAGCCTGAAGATCTCGTTCGGGTTCATCCCGTCTATCCTCATCCCTTCGAAGTAAACCTCGCCTTCATCGGGGGGATAGAAGCCCGATATGACGTTGAACAGGGTCGTCTTCCCAGACCCGTTGGGCCCTATGAGCCCCACTATCGACCCCTTCTCGATGCTCAGGCTCACCTTATCTAGGGCCCTAACTCCCCCGAAGCTCTTAGAGACCCCTTTAACTTCGAGTATCGGCCTCATCGGCGCTTGATCAGCCTCCCGATCAACTCTTTAAAAGCTTTCCTCCTCGCCTCCGCCTTGGCCTCCAGAAGCCTCCAGGCCGGCGTCCAGACGTACTCCTCCTTGATGATGCCCTCGGGCTTGAAGAGCAAAACGACCACTATGATCACGCCGACGAGCATCCACCTTATGAAGTTGGGGTCGATGATCAGATTCGGGAAGAGGAAGTTCAGCGCCGCGGTGCTCCTGTCCAAGAAGGTTATTATCGCCGCCCCCAGGATCGAGCCCCTGTTGTTCCCGACCCCTCCTAGGAGCATCATGGCCCAGACCTCGAAGGTTACGGCGGGCATGAACGCGTTCGGAGTTATCGAGCCCAGGTAGTAGGCGTAGAGGCAGCCGGCGACCCCGGCCATCCCCGAGCCTATGAAGAGGACCTTTCCCTTCACCAGGGGGACGTTCTTCCCCAGATAAAGGGTTGCGGTTTCGTCGTCCCTTATCGCCTTCAGCAACCTCCCTAGAGGAGAGTTGGTGATCCTCTGGGCGTAGATGTAGGTGATCGCTAGGAGCGAGAGGGAGATGAGTGCGAACCCCAGGTCCTTCGAAAACGTCCCGCCGACCCATGCGAGTGGGTGGGGTATCCCGACGAGGCCGTAGGTCGCCCCTACCGGTTTGTAGTGCCTCAGGAATATCCTGAGCATCTCCCCGAAGCTCAGGACGGTTATCCCGAAGAAGGCGGGGCCAACCCTCAAGGCGGGCAGCATTATCAAGAATCCTATGACCCCGGCGAAGAGGAATGAGCCAACTAGGGTGAGCAGGAAGACCGATAGGTTAAGGGATGGCTGCTCCACCGATAGCTTGCCGAGTGCTACTATCGCATCGGTCGAGTAGATCGGGTAGTCAAGGCCGTGGAGCCTGAGGAAGAACTCTATCGAAACGTAACCGGTGAAGTAGGCACCTAGGGCGTAAAACGCGACCTTTCCGAAGTTGGCCATCCCGGTCAGGCCGGTCTCGAGGTTGAGGCTTATGGATAGGATCGAGTAAATGCTGAAGAAGACGAGCCAAGATAGGATGAAGCCGGTTACGTCGAAGCCTATCATCTCCCCTTCCTCCTCAACCTGAACCTGTAGGGCAGGGCCCCAGCGGCCCCTAGGGGCGGCTTGATCAGGATGACGACCAAGAGGGTGAAGAAAGCTATGAAGGGCCTGAAGCTGACTTCGAGCCCGATCGTATCGTGTAAAATCGGCATGAGCAGGTTCTCGGCCCCGGATATCACGTAGGCCCCTAGGGCGGTGAGGGGTATGCTGTAAAGCCCGCCTATCACGGAGACGGCGAATATCTCCAAGATCAAGTTGTCCCCGACTTCAGGGGTCACTATCGAGAACAGGGCCCACATGAGCCCGCTCAGCGAGGCCAGGCCCCCCGCTATGAACCAAGTCACGTACATAACCCTGTCGCTGGGTATGCCGCTCACCTCCGCCAGGCTCGGGTTGTCCGCCACCGCCCTCAACGCCTTCCCCATCTTCGTCTTGGTCAAGAATAGGTAGAGCGAAAGGATTACGGCGGCTGCGAGCGCTATCGACGCCACGAATGCGCCGCTGAACTCCATGCCATAGGCCTTGAGCCCCCAGTCCAAGTTCAAGTTGGGTGTGGCCTGATAAAGGCCGACCTTCCAAGCCCTCTGAAGGTATCCAACGATCCCGTAGTAAACGTACTTCAGGAATATCCATATACCTATCGAAGAGGCCATGAGCATCAGGGGCGTCGCCTTAAGGGAAATTAGGCGTGAAAAGACGAAGTAATGCATCCCCATGGCAAGAAGCGAGCCGGCTACGAACACGATCGGTATGAGGACGAGCAGGTTGCCCGTGCCGTTCAGGGTCAGGATGACCGCCAGATAAGCCCCCAAAGTTATTATGTTCGTGTAGGCGAAGTTCAAAATCCTCGTAACCCTGTAGGATAGGGTCAGCCCGGCCGCCGAGATAAAGTAAACGCTCCCTATCCATACGGTATTTACGAGCTCGACGGGGGTCAGCATGGTAAAAATAAAGGGGAGTTCATTCCCAACTTATGGTTCCTCCCGAGTAGGATGCCACGTCCACGTATTCGTATCCCGTCGCCGTGCTCTTCACCGTCCATATCGCATAGTCCTGCATCAGTCTGTCCCCCGCCTCGTCGAGGACGCACCAGCCAGAGACCCCGTAGTACTTCATCGCCACCTTCGGTAATGCGGCTTTTATCGCCGCGCCATCGTACTTCCCTGCCTTCAGTATGGTCCATCCCGCCAGCTGGACCGCATCGTAGAGGTTCGAGGTGAACACCACCGGCTTCACTCCGTACCTCTCCTCGAATTTGGAGGCGAACTGCTTGTAGAGCGGGTTCTCCCTGAACAGGGGCCTGGTGCCGTAGAACCCGGTCTTGTCTATGAACTCGGCTATTTCGGGCTTCGTAAGCTCAGGGGTTCCGTGTATCCCCTCGCTCGAGAACCACCTAACGCCGCAGAGCACCGGGTCGTCCTTCGCATGGCTGAGTATGTTGGCGCCATCGGTGTCGAAGGTTATTATAACGACGCCGTCGGCGCCTATCTCCTTGACCTTTGCGGAGAGCTGGGCGACCTCGCTCGCGTAGTCTGGTAGGTTGACCGCATACTTCATATCGACGGCCGATCCTCCCAACTCCTCGAAGTAGTCCTTGAAGAATTTGGCGAATGCCACGCCGTACTCGTCGTCCCTGTGGAAGACGACGGCCTTCTTTACTCCTTGCTCATATGCCAAGGTTGCGAGCGCCTTAGCCTGCATGGCATCGGACCCTACGGTCCTGAATATGTAGTCGTCGGGTATCGCCAAGGTTGGGGCGGTCGAGGATGGGGATATGATTACCACGTGGTTCTCATCGGCGAACGACTTTACCGCCTTGACCTGGGCGCTGGCGGCGGGCCCTATTATGACCTTTACCCCCGACTGGTAGAGGGTCTGGACGTTCTTCAGGGCACCTTCTGGCGTGGTTTTATCGTCGAGCACGACCGCTTTGAACTTGACGTTCAGCCCGTACGATGCGACGTCTTCGTTCAGATCCTCTATCGCCATCTCTATCGTGTTCTTCCAGTTGGTCCCTATCGAGGTCAGCTCGCCGGTTAAGGGTATGGTGAACCCTATGGTGTACTCCTTCGCGGGTCCCACCGCAGTCACGGTCTTCGTCGTGGTCTCGGTCTTCGTAACCGTCTTC
>JAGGXQ010000114.1 GCA_021162925.1 Nitrososphaerota archaeon | reverse complement strand
GGCCAAGATGGTCCCGCTGGGGTACCACATCCCCCTTAGCGAGGCCGGATGATCACTTGAGGACCTTTCCGGTCATCAGGTACCAGATGTAGAGGTCCAGCTCCCCCAGGCTAATCCCGAGGCCCTTTGCGATCTCCGATAGCTCGCCCTCCAAGCGCATGTAATCCCTCCTCCCCAGGCTCCTCTTTCGCTTCGCAATCCCTATCTCCTCTAGGAACCTCAGCACGTGCCTGTCTATTATCGCGACGTCCTTGAACCCTATGTTCCTCAAGAAGTGGCTCGCCTCCTTGTACCCGAGCCCCTTGACGTTCCTCACCAGCCACTCCCTCGCCTCCCTAGCGTCCCATCCCTTTATCCTCTCAAGCCTGCCGTAGAGCCTCCTCGCCTCAACTATGTATCTGGCCCTAGCCCTCGGGTACCTGTGCCCCAGCTCCTTGAGCCTCCTCACCAGCTCCCCTTCATCTAGCTTGAGGAAGCCGTCCCCTACTTCGTTCTGGATCCTTATCCCCCCTTCGGCCGTGAAGTTGGCCGTGAGGAGGCAGAAGCAGAGCTCTTTGAAGAGCTCCTCCTCTCCCCTCTTCCCCTCGAACTCCTCCATCCTCTTCCTTACGAGCCATCCTACTTCTTTTTTCGCTTCGAGTATGTCGGAGAGCTTGAGGGGTCGCCTCAAACTCAATCCCTAGAGGACGGGGACCTCCTCCATCCTCTCCCCTTTCTTCCTCCTCTCCACCAAGGAATACAGGAGGTCGAAAGAGCCCCTGAGCTTTTCCATCAATTCGTCCAAGGTTCTGGCCTTGCAGACTACGGGCTGGTATTTGGTGTTCTTCGCAAGCCTCCTGAAGTTGGGGCTTTCTATACCACCCACGAACAGGTCGCAGTCCTTCAGGATTTCGATGACCGCATACATCTTGGCGGGATCCCCGTGAAACCTTTCCTTCGGGGACACGTTCTCCCTCCTATCCACCAGCTCGCACCTCCCATCCTCGTAGAGATCGTAGACCAGGAAGAACTTCGAAGCGCCCAAATGCCCCAGGAACATCTTCTCCCTGCCTATGCTCCCGAAAGCGAACCTGAGCTTCCTCATACCCGCCTATTAAGCCCGGTTCGTTTTTATCCCTATCGACTTTACTTTATCCTTCTGAGCACTATCGCAGGGCAGACTCGCTTCACACCCTTTATCCCCTCTATCCTCTTATGGGCCTCCATGAGCTCCTCGACCCCCTTTGCGACTATTTCGGTCATTATCATGTGATCCCCGCTCGTGAGGCATATCTCCTTTATCTCTTCGAATCCCTTGAGCTCCTCGACCACGCTCCAGAGCCTCTCGGGCTCCGTATCCACCCCGGTTATGGATGCCATGAGCCCGGCCCTCTGGTAGTCCACTATCGCCCTATAGCCGACTATGATCCCAGAGCCTTCGAGCTTCTTGAGCCTCTTCCTGACGGCGGCTTCCGTTACGTTCAGGAGCTTCGCCAGCTCGGTCTTCTTCAGTCTGGCGTTCTCCATCAGGATTTCGAGCATCAGGACGTCCTTCTTCCCCATGATACGATTATCGAACCAAATGTTTATAAATGTTTACATTTCTTTCCCTAATGGTGATTCGAATGTCCGAATTAAGAATACCAATGATAGGAGACAAAGCGCCGGAGTTCGAAGCGCAGACGACCAAGGGACCGGTGAAGTTTCCGAAGGACTACGAAGGGAAGTGGGTGATCTTCTTCAGCCATCCGGCCGATTTCACCCCCGTATGCACTACGGAGTTCGTGTCCTTCGCCAAGAACTACGAGAGGTTCAAGGAGCTGGGTGCGGAGCTGCTGGGCCTTTCGATAGATCAGGTCTTCTCTCATATGAAGTGGACCGAGTGGATAAAGGACAAGCTGGGGGTCGAGATACCGTTCCCGATAGTGGCCGACAACACGGGGAAGGTTGGAAGGCTGTACGGGATGCTCCAGCCGGAGGCGAGCGAATCCCAGACCATAAGGGCCGTCTTCGTCGTCGATCCAAAGGGCGTGATCAGGGCAATCCTTTACTACCCGCTGAACGTCGGGAGGAACGTCGAAGAGATACTGAGGCTCCTGAAGGCTTTGCAGACCAGCGATGCCGAGGGAGTTGCCCTTCCGGCCAACTGGCCCAACAACGAAATAATAGGAGATGAGGCGATAGTGCCGCCTCCTACCAGCGAAGCGGAAGCGAAGGAGAGGCTGGAGAAGTACGAGTGCTTCGATTGGTGGTTCTGCCACAGGAAGCTCTGACCCTCCTTTCTTTTTTAAGCCACGAACTTGACCGACACCGATCCCAGATGGTCGAAGGTCGCCCTAAAGTGATCGTTCGGGGATACGTCAACCGCGGGTATGAGGGAGCCGGAGATGACGACCTCCCCCTTTCCGAGCGATATGCCGAACTCCGAGAGCTTGTTTGCAAGCCACGCGACCGACTGGGCCGGGTTCCCCAGGACCTCCGCCCCGACCCCGGTCGCCACGAGCTCCCCGTTCCTCTCGAAGGCCATGCCTATGTGCTTCAGATCTACGCCCAAAGGCTCGACCGCCCTTCCTCCCAAAACGACCCTGGCGCTCGAACCGTTGTCCGCTATCGAATCCTCGACCTTTATCTTCCAATCCTTGATCCTGCTGTCTATCACCTCTATTGCGGGCATGATCCACTTCGTCGCATCCAGCACGCTCGCGACGTTCACGCCGGGACCCTTCAGCTCCTTCTCGAGGTAGAAGGCTATTTCGGCCTCGACCTTCGGCTGGATCAGCTCGGATAGGCTTATCGGTTGCCCTTCAAATACCATCATCTTGTCCATGATGTGGCCGTAGTCGGGCTCGTAGACTCCGAAGTACTCCTGCATCCTCTTGCTCGTCAGCCCTATCTTCTTCCCGACCACGACCATCCCCTTCTCTCTCTTCAGCTCGACGCCCTTGAG
>JAGGXQ010000081.1 GCA_021162925.1 Nitrososphaerota archaeon | reverse complement strand
GGGGATGGCGATATCGGGCTGGCTGACCTACCTGAAGGTCTAGCGCCCCTTGACGTAGGTCGCGCTTACGACGCCTTCCTTCTTCTTCAGGGATACGATCTTATCGCTGAGCCTCTCTATCAGCTTACCGCCGACTATCCCGCCGTAAGGCTTCGGGAACGTGTAGACGATCAGCTTGGCGTTCGACGACTTAGCAAGCTTCTTTAAGAGCAAGAGGTAGACTCCGAGTACCCTGTTCCTCTCTCCGATATCGTATGGGTTCATATAGTAGAAGGCCGGGAGGGAGTCGAAGATCAGAGCTTCCAGCTCATCACTTATCGAGCATATCTCAGCCACGGCCCCGTTCAGCCCCTCTCTGCCGGGGTTAAGGGCGACGATCCCTTCGGCGCTCACGTAGCCCTGAACCGAGAGGTGAGAGACGAACGAAGACAGGTCGAGGTATATGATGCTCCCCCTCCCGGAGAGCAGGTTGAGGAGATCGAACCTTATCGAAGGGTCCCCTAGGATGAGGGTGCTTATCGCCCCTCTCTCAAGTGAATCGTATACCGATTCGAGGTCCATCAGTCGCCCCTCTCGTACGAGCCGAGCACCTTGACGAACAGCGCCTTGAGGGCGAGCTCCCCTATCGCCTCCCTTATCTCCTCATCCTCCCTGTGCCCCTCTATGTCGACGTAGAAGTTGTACTCCCAGGGGGTCTTCTTGACGGGCCTGGACTCTATCTTCGTGAGGTTTATACCCCGCTTTGCGAACACCTCTAGGGCTTCGTAGAGGGCCCCCGGGACGTGCCTGACCGAGAATATCAGAGACGTCTTGTCCCTCCCGCTCCTGGGCGCATCCTCCCGATGGAGGATCAGGAACCTGGTGTAGTTGGTCTCGCTGTCCTCGATGCCTTCGACGAGCACCTTCATCCCGTATATCTCCGCAGCCTTCTTGCTCGCTATCGCCGCCGAGTCCATGAGCCCTCTTTCCTTTACCATCTTCACGCTACCCGCCGTGTCGTAGTAGGCCAAGGCCTTCAGCCCCAGCCTCTCTATGCTCCCCCTGCACTGGGCGAGGGCTTGAGGATGCGAATAAACGAACCTTATATCAGACAGCTCGGCCCCAGGGTTCCCTATGAGGCAGTGCCTTATCCTGAGCTTTATCTCCCCCCTTATCCTGAGCTCGGTTTCTAGGAGCTGGTCGTAGGTTTCGTTTACGCTCCCTTCCAACGAGTTTTCTATCGGGACCACCCCGTATTCGGCCCTACCGGACTCGACCGCCTTGAATACGTCGGATATGGTGGGGCAGGGGAGGACGTCGACCTCCCCGAACTTTAGCCTGATCGCGTCCTCGCTGTAAGCCCCCCTCTCGCCTTGGAACGCCACCAGCACGCCACCACTACGCACGATCGATTATAAGCTTAAAGATGCCCGTGGCCCTAAGGTGGGCGATGGAGGACCCTTAAGGAGGGAGAGAGTCGCCGTAGCGACCTTGGACGGTAGGGCCTACTACAAGGCGTTGAAGCTCCTGAAGTCCCTAGGGCTGAAGTACGTCCTGATCAACCCGAAGGAAGAGGCCAAGGGGGTTAAGGTCATCCTGACGACCCGAGGGGAGGGCTGGGGGGATGACAGGATCTTGTTCATAGACGGGCCGAAGGACGTGAAGCTCGAGCTGCTCAAGAGGCTCTTGGGGGAGGAGGGGGACCTGCTCATGGGCATCGATCCGGGGAAGAGGATAGGCTTCGTGGCCTTCTACAGGAACGTGGTGATAGATGGGGGCGTTTACACGAGCGTGGAAGGGCTCCTGGAGAAGATTTCGGAGCTCTCTTCTCACTTCAAGGGCCGAAAGCTCGTAAGGATAGGCCTCGACACCGAAGGCCTCGCCCTGAAGATGGCCGAGTCCATCAAGAGGATGGGCCTGAGGGTAGAGCTGGTCGACGAGAGGGGGACCACGAAGAAGTCCGGGATCTCCAGGGACCTGGAGTCGGCGAAGGCGATAGCCATGAGGCGTGGCTTCGAGTTCAAGGGGGTCCGACAAGGCTGAACCTGTCATCCATCTTCCAGCCGCCGCTTCTTCATCCCCCCTGATAGGTTCCCCGCAGGTAATAAAATTTTAATCCCCCTAGGCACCAATTGGTAAATGCGGGGGTAGCGAAGCCCGGTCAACCGCGGAGGACTCAAGATCCTCTCCCTTAGGGGTTCGTGGGTTCAAATCCCACCCCCCGCACCAACGAATTATGTTCAAAAACGGCTCGATTACGCTCATTTAAAACCGATTTCATTCTCATATTAACGACACCAAACCACGAATATCGTCCTTAGATGAATGGTTAATGGTATCAGAACCAAAAAGTTTTTATCGAAAGCCTTGGAACAGTTGTGGTTTAAGGCGATGTTGAAAGGCATACTCGAGACGGTCAGGGGACTAGATGGCAGGCCGAACGTCAAAGAGTTCCCCTTCAAGGAGCTGAGGAGGAGGGCGGAGAGGTTCGGGATCAGGACCATCTACGGAAACTACAACTTCGTCTCTTTCGTCAAGAACAGGAGCGCGGGAAAGACCGTCTACATAGGTAGCGAGCGGGTAAGGCAGAGGAAGCTTAACGACTATCAGAGGGGTTTGATCGAAAACCTCGACCAGACCTTGGATTTGGTTGAGAGATACTTGGAGAAGGCACCGCTGATAAGGGTGGAGAGGACCATGGGCCAGAACGACGAGTTCACCCCTAGGTGCCACTTTTACGTCTCCGTTTACAGGCCGGAGATGATAAAGCTCGCCTACATGGTCCACCGAACCCTATTCGATCCCGAATCCTACACGAACGGCCCCGACCTCTACACGATCATGATACCCGAGTGGCACGAGAAGGACAGGCAGATACTCGTCTTCCCGGAGATCGGGGTTACGTTCGTCCTGGGGACCGATTACTACGGGGAGGCGAAGAAGTCGTTTCTCAGGATGGCGATGTGGGAGGCGAAGCAGAGGGGGATGCTGGGGATTCACGCCGGGGCCAAGGTCGCAAGGGCCAGGGATCGGAGCGGTAGGCTGAGGACCTACGGGATGCTGATATTCGGCCTCACCGCCACGGGAAAGACGACTCACACGTGCCACTCCCACAACCTAGATCCGAACTTGGGCGAGGGCATAGGGATAATTCAGGACGACGTGGTCTTCTTGAAGAAGGACGGCTCCGCCCTAGGCCCCGAGTGTGGTTTCTACCTGAAGACGGAGGGGATAACCCCGGAGACCCAGCCCATAATCTACCAAGCCGTCACCAAGCCGGACACGATATTCGAGAACGTCCTGATAGACTACGAAGGGAGGCCCCACTTCGGGGACCTGACCCTTACCGGCAACGGAAGGGGTATAATGCAGAGGAGGGATCTCTCGCCTTACATATGGGAGGGGGTGAACATGCCCCCCTTAGACGAGCTCGACGGCCTTGTCATGATATTCATAACCAGGAGGAACACGATCGTCCCCATAGCTAGCAGGCTGACCCCAACCCAGATAGCGGCCGCCTTCATGCTCGGAGAATCCATCGAATCGAGCGGTAGCGACCCGAGCAGGGCCGGGGAGAGCGTGAGGGAGGTCGGGACGAACCCGTTCATAATAGGAGATCCGGCCGAAGAGGGGAACTGGATCCTGGACTTCGTGAAGAGGAACGAAGACAAGGTCATCGGTTGCATGATAAACACGGGCGGGGTGGGCGAAATAAGCGAATTCGTGAACGGGAGGAGGGTCGTGAGGAGGAAGGCCGTGAGGCCGGCTATAAGCGAAACGGCCACGATAATAAGGGGGATCCTCAGGGGTAGCGTGGTTTGGGAGAAGGAGCCTTACTTCAACACCTACGTGGCGAAGGGCGTCGACGGCGTAGATATGTCGAAGTTCGACATCTCTAGGTATTACGAGGAGAGCGAGATAAGGAGGATGGTCGATGAGCTGAAGGCTGAGAGAAGGGAGTGGTTGAACGGATTCGAGAACCTAAGACCAGAAATAAAAAGGGAGCTGGTTTAGGGCCCTGCCCCTCCCCTCGACCTTCTCAGCTCGTCGATCCTCCTTTCGAGCTCCTTCAGCTCCTCCTCCAGCACCTTCTTGTACTCCTCTAGATCCTTGAGCTCATAGGTCGAGGGATACGGGCCATACGGCCCATATAGGTACCACCATCTCCAGCCCCTCCCCCACAGGACCCATCCGGGCCTCTCCCATGGAGGGAGGTAGCTGAATGGACCGTGTCCGGGCCAGGGC
>JAGGXQ010000096.1 GCA_021162925.1 Nitrososphaerota archaeon | reverse complement strand
GTACTCCATCGCCTCCAAGTTGATCTACGCCGCTCTTAAAAATCAAGCACCTTTTAAGGCGACGAGCGATCGTAGGCTTATGGGGGAGCTGAGGAGGGACCCGATAGTCGATAGGCTGGTGATAATAGCCGAGGAGAGGGGGAGGAGGCCCAAGGAATTCGTGAGGCCTAGGAGCAGGGAAAGGGTCGAAAAGTGCCCCTTCTGCCCAGGGAACGAGTGGATGACCCCTCCGGCCCACCTCGTCTACCTGAAGGGAAAGGAAGGCGTCGTTAAGGTCGAGGAAGGTGAAAGGGCTGAAGACTGGCTCGTTAGGTGCTTCGACAACCTGTATCCGGCCCTTAAGCCGGAAGAGCATGGGCACCACGAGGTGATAGTCGAGTCCCCCGTTCACGATGAGCACATCCAGAGGGCAAGGCTGGGGCAGGTGAGGCTGGTCATCGAAGCCTACATCGACAGGGTTAGGGAGCTCTACCGGAAGGATTACGTGAAATACGTCTTGCTCTTCAGGAACTACGGCCTGGAGGCGGGGGCTTCCCTTTCACATGCCCACTCCCAGCTCATAGCCACCCCCCTGATCCCTAGGGCGGTCAGGGAGGAGGTCGAAGCGTTCGAAGACGGTTGCCCGTTCTGCAGGCTGATAGAGGATGAGAGGAGAGGCGGGAGGGTCTTCTACGAGAGCGAAGGATTCGTGGCCCTTTGCCCCTACGCGAGCAGGGCCCCTTTCGAGTTCTGGATACTCCCGAAGAGGCACTCCCCGTCCATAACCGATATGAGCGGCGAGGAGGTCGATGGATTCGCAAAGACGCTTAGGGAGACCCTGGGGGCCATGGCCGAACTGCTTGGCGATCCGCCCTACAACTACTGGATTCACATAGCCCCGAAGGGCCTGGACTTCCATTGGCACGTGGAGGTGTTGCCGAAGACGAGCATTTGGGCTGGCTTCGAGCTGGGTAGCGGTATCTACATAAACGCCATGCCCCCCGAATCGGCCTCCAGGCTCATGAGGGAGGCAACCCGACGAGCTCATAGAACCTCTTGACCGCCCGCTTGAGGTAGTCCTCGTCGATCATCCCGTTCGGGCTCTTGACCTCGGTTATCCTCCTAGGTATCCTTAGCCTGTCCGGACTGAACCCCTCCCTGAGCTTGAACTCGTTCTTCATCCTCAGTATCCTCTTGCCGAGCTCCATCAGCCCGTCTTCCGTGAAGTCTAGGCCTATAACCTTGAGGCCCTTGACCACCAGCTCCGGCTTGTATATCTTCCTGCTGAAGAGGCAGACCACCAGGCTGGTCAGTATCTGCCTCCACGCCTCCTCTTTGAAGAGGAGCTCCGCACCCTCCTCAGGGCTTGGAAGGCCTTCCTTTGCGAACTTCTGATCCAGGCTGTATCCGGCGCTATCCAGGTGGCTGTGCCTACCCCCCGTCATGAACCCGGCGTAGGCGAGCGGGCCCGTGTGGTAGCCTGGCATTTCGTTCCCCCCGAATGCTAGGGCGAACTCCTTGCCTCCGTAGATCGAGGATGCGTGCTCGACCCCTTCGGCCAGGTCGGAGAAGAATTCGTTCCTCCTCGTCGCCAAGAGCTCGACCGCCTTCATGTAGGCCTTGTAGTCCCCGAACTTCAGCTCTAAGCCCATGACGTCATCCTTCCCTATCAGGCCCCTCTCCAATGCCTCTGTAGCCCAGGCCAAAGCGACGCCCGTGCTCATCGCATCTAGGCCGTACTTCTCGACGGAGTCCAGGAGCTTCAGCAACCCATCCGGATCGAAGACCCCCAGCATGCTCCCCAAGGCGTAGGTAGGCTCGTAGTCGTAGGATATCATCACGGTCTTGTAGAAGTACGGCTCCGTCTCGTAGGGGACCCTTAAGGCGGCTATATGGACACATGAGACGGGGCAGTGAGAGCATGAGAACCTCCTGCCCAGGTAGTCCCTCGCCATCCTCTCGCCGGATATCTCCGACGCTTTGTCCGAGCGGGAGGCCTTCAGGTTCATGACGGGCAAGGCTTCTATCGAGTTGAGCGGGTTTACGTTCATCGGGGTCCCGAGCTCGTAATACTTCTTCATCAGTGAAGACTTTATGGAGAGGTTGTATATCTCGTCGTAGACCTCCCTGAACGCCCTAGGATCGCTCACCTTAAGAGATTTTTTGCCCGATATGACTACAGCCTTCAGCTTTTTGCTGCCGAAGACCGCCCCCAGGCCGAGCCTGCCGAAGTGCCTGAAGGTGTCGACGCAGACCGATGCGTAGCTCACCATCCTCTCCCCCGCTAGCCCTATCCTCATTATCGTCCTTATGCCGGAGCCCGGTTCGAGCTCCCTCAAGACCCTGCCGACCGTGATCGTGCTCGACATCCCCCAAAGGGCCGAAGCGTCCCTGAAGTATACCCTGTCCCCGTGTATCGCGAGGTAGACCGGGGTCTCGCTCCTCCCCTTTATCACTATCGCGCCGTACCCCGCCAGCCTTATCGCCATGGAGCTCCTCCCTCCGGCGTGGCTCTCCCCGAAGTTCTTGGTGTGCGGGGACTTGAAGACCGATACGGTCTTCGAAGCGACGGGGAAGAGGCCGTTGAAGGGCCCGACCGAGAAGATTATCGGGTTCTCCGGGCCTAGGGGATCTGCGTTCCTAGGGCACTCCTCCATGAGGAGCTTGACCGCAACCCCTATACCGCCCAGGTACTCTTCGAAGAGGTCGGGCCTCTCCACGAACTCGTAGCGCCTCCTGCTCAGGTCTATGTAAGCAACCCTAGAAGGGACTTCGGGGCTCATTTCGGCCACTCCTCCATCCCCAGCACGCCATGAGGGCAGTAATCGACGCAGTACCCGCAGTGGACGCATACTATGGGCTTGTTCGTGTGCTCATCCCACTGTATGGCTCTAAACGGGCAGGCCTCCAAGCACATGCCGCATCCTATGCATTTGTTCGGGTTAAGCATTACCCCTCCCCCCTTCCTGGGCACGAGCGCGTCGGTGGGGCAGACCTTGGCGCAAGGGGGGTCTGGGCAGGCCCTGCAGACCACGACGACGAAGCCCCTCTCGACCCCACCGCTCGACCTGACCATTATGGCGCTGTAGCTGAGGCCGCCCCCACCGAACCTCCTGTTGCAGGCGAACATGCAGAGCTGGCAGCCCGTGCACCTATCCGGATCTAGGACGGCTAGCCTTTTCATTAAAGGCAAAGAGGCCTCGCTAGAATTTAACCCTTTGGATCAACCTTAAAACGGCGGAGAAGGAGAGTCCGTTGTATGTTCAAAGATAGGAGGGAGGCGGGGAGGAGGCTCGCCGAAAGGCTTTCCCGGCTCAAGGGGGAGGACTGCATCGTCCTATCGATCCCTAGGGGAGGGGTCGAGGTCGGGTTCGAGATAGCGAAGGAGCTCGAAGCAGACATAGACGTAGTGGTCCCTAGGAAGCTGGGGGCACCGGGGAATTCGGAGCTCGCGATAGGGGCCGTGGCAGAGGACGGCAGCATAGTGCTCAACGAGGACATAGTGTCCTTCCTGGGCGTCGACGAAGAATACATCAGGGAGGAGGCGAGGAGGCAACTCGCCGAGATAAAGAGGAGGGTTTCGGCCTACAGGGCTGGAGGGGAGGCGAGGGTTAAGGGGAGGGTCGTTATCTTGGTCGACGATGGAGTCGCCACCGGCGCCACCATCAAAGCCGCGATAAAATCCGTGAAGTCGAAGGGGCCGAAGAAGCTCATAGTCGCGATACCCGTCGGCCCGAAGTCGGTCGTCGAGGAGCTGAAAGGGGAGGTCGACGAGGTCGTCTGCCTAGAAGCCCCGAGGAGCTTTTACGCCATAGGGGAGTTCTACGAAGACTTCAGGCAACTCGACGACGATTACGTCAGGGAGCTATTGGCTGAGGCCCTTTCTTGGAAGAAGCCTGGATAGCAGGAATGCGAATACCAAGACCATGACTATCGTCGCGCCCGAAGGCAGATTTAGGGCGTAGGATACCGGGAGGCCCAGGAGCGTCAGGGCCGATGCCAAGATGGCCGAGAGGATCGAGAGCTTCTTCAGATCGCCCACGAACCTCCTGGATATCGCGACCGGGATCGTCAGCAGGGCCAAAACCAGGACCACGCCGACCACCCTTATGAGCAGGATCGTCGTGAGCGCGACCAGGGATAGGAAGATGTAGTAGATCAAGTCCGTCGGGACCCCGATGGCCTCCGAGAACTCCTCGTCGAACGAGATCGCCAGGAACTCCCTGTGAAAGAGGGCGAAAGCTACCAGGATCGCGGCATCTAGGATCAGCATCACCATCAGATCGGAGTGAGATACCATCAGTATCGAGCCGAATAAGTACGCCACCAGGTTGGGTTTGTATCCGGGGGTCAGGCCGATCAGGATGACCCCCAAGGCCATCCCCGAAGCCCAGAACATCCCTATGGCGGTGTCTTCGCTGACCTTGGTCTTCCTGCTCACGAACCCTATGCCCAGGGCCGAGAGGATGCCGAAGGGTATGGCGGTGAGCACGGGATCGACCCCCAGGAGGAAGCCGAGGCCTATCCCGCCAAAGGTGGCGTGGGCGACCCCGCCGCTTATGAAGACTATCCGCTTGACCACCACGTAAGTTCCGACTATGCCGCAGGCTAGGCCCGCTAGGATAGCGGCCATGAGCGCGTTCCTCACGAACTCATACTGAAGCATCCCCAGCATCTTCACCACCCATACCGAAAGACAAGAGCTCGACCGGATGGCCGTAGACCTCTTTGATCCTCTTGATCCCTCCTTCCTTGGGGCCGTAGTAGTGGAGCCTGCGGTTCAGGCAAGCTATCGTATCTACGTAGATCGAGACCGCTGCTATGTCGTGGGTCACCAGGATCATGGTGATCCCGCCCTTGAGCTTGTGGAGGATTTCGTAGAGCGATCTCCTGGCCTTCGGGTCCAGGCTCGCGGTGGGCTCGTCTAGGAGGAGCAGCTTCGGCTTTCTAACGAGGGCCCTGGCCAAGAACGCCTTCTGAAGTTGCCCGCCGGAGAGCTCGCCGACCAGCCTGCCCTTTAAATCGTAGATTCCGACCTCCTTCAAAATGGCCTCGACGGCCGCTTTATCCTCCGCGGTGTAGGGCTTCAGCGGACCCCTATACCTGCCCATGAGCACGAGCTCGTACACGGTTATCGGGAAGCTGGGGTCGAAGGATACCCGCTGGGGGACGTATCCGATGAGCTTCCTAACCCTATCGGGCCTCTCCCCGAAGACCTCGACCTTACCCCTATCGGGCTTTAAGAGGCCGAGGATGACCCTCAAAAGGGTAGTCTTCCCCCCTCCGTTCGGCCCTATCACCGAGACGAACTCCCCCTCTTTTACGGTCAGGCTGACGTCCTCTAGGGCCCTTACGCCGTCGAATGACACGCTGACCCCTTCCAGCCTTACGGCCCACATCTCAACCGAGCTCCTCCGCAACCCTATCGGCTACCAGCTTCATCCCAGAGACGTAGTCCTCAGGCATGGGGTCGAGCCACTCGATCCTCCCACCTATCTCCTCGGCTATGACCTTGGCCTGCTCGGTCGGGAACTGGGGCTCGACGAAGACGTAGGAGATGTGGTGCTCCTTCGCCAGCTCGATACAGCTCTCTATCGTGGCGGGGGACGGGGGCTTACCCTCCCTCTCGACCGAAAGCTGGGTGAGGTTGTAATCCCTCGCGAAGTACCCGAAGGCCGGATGGTAGACCAAGAACGCCCTTTCCTCGCATCCCGACAGCCTATCCCTGATGTAGGCGTCTAGGGAGTCGAGCTCCTCCAGGTACCGATCCAGGTTCTCCTTATACTCGCCCTTATGGGCGGGATCGACCTTCACCAGCCCCTTGTAGAAGTTGAGGACCATGACCTTGGCGTTCTTCGGGGATAGCCACACGTGTGGATCCCCGTCCATCAATGAGATCCCCTCGGACCCGTTCACCAAGAGCATGTTAGGATTCAGATCCACGAGCTTGTCCATCCAGGCGCGCTCGAACCCGAGCCCAGAGCCCACCATGAAGTAAATCTTCGCCTTGCTCACCTTCTCGAGCTGGCTGGGCGTAGGCTCGTAGGTATGGGGATCCGCGTTCGGGGGGACCATGACGACCACCTCGGCCCTATCCCCGGCCACGTGCTTCACGAAGTCGGCCTGTGGCGCTATGGAGACCGCGACCACGATCCCCCCGCCCACGCTTGCCCTAGGGGATGCGTAGGTGTAGTACAGGAAGGCCAGGGCCGATACGATCACCACCGCAACTACGAGATACCCGAGCTTCACCTTTAGGACACCTCGTATATCGGGAAGCCGTGGGGGCACCTATCGGGCCTTCCGAGCAGGTCGCAGAGCCTGATTATGACCTCGTCCCCGATGAGTGCGTCTATCTTCGACGCCTCCCTGCAGGATTCGTCGGCGTCCATGCCGAGGACCTTTGAGAAGTAAAGCTCGAGTATCCTGTGGTTGTAGAGCAGCTTCCTCACGACCTTGATCCCCTCATCGGTCAACCTGACCTCGGACCACCTGATCCTGATTATCAGCCCCTTCCTCTCCAGCTTCTTCAGCATATCTACGACGGAGGGGGCCTTCACGCCGAGCTCCTCGGCCAGGCTTACGCTGGTGACCCTCCAGTTCTTTTCGAAGCTGTTCACGTATATCCTCTTGAGGTAGTTCGCCTCGGTCTGGGTTAAGTTAGGCATCGCCTAAGTTAGGCGACACCTAATATTTAAGCTTTGGGCTCGAGAGGACCCTCCACAGCTCGTCGACCACCTCCCCCACCACCTCGGCCCCGCCATCCCTCCTCTTCAGGACCCTGGGCCCCTCGGTGAACTCGCCCACGCAACTGACCTCGAAGCCACGCGCCTCCATCTCCCTCTCGAATTCCTTCTCGTCTTCCCTGCCGACGGATATCAGCAGGGAGCCCGATGATATCAGCTTTAAAGGGTCTATCCCGAGGGTCGAGCATAGCTCCGATGTCTTTTCGGCTACCGGGACCCTATCCTCGTAAAGGGTGAAGCCGAGGTTGGAGGCCAGGGACATCTCGTACACACCGCCCAAGATTCCCCCCTCGGTCGGGTCGTGCATCGCGTGGACCAATCCGGTCGAGAACGAAGCCACCGCCTCATCGACGACGCTCAGGGACTCCTCGAATCCTTCCGATGCCCCTTCGACGAGCTCCGATAGTATCGAGGTCCCTTCTAGGCCCGCGCTCTTGGTCATGAATATCCTATCCCCAGGCCTGCAACCAGAAGCGGTCACGAACTCCTT
>JAGGXQ010000069.1 GCA_021162925.1 Nitrososphaerota archaeon | reverse complement strand
CGAGTTCCCCAATCGATATCTCTTCGCTCAAAGTCGGTCTCTCCTATTTCCCGCTCAACCTTAAATCTTTTTCTCAAAGGATGATGGTTAGGTAGATAAATAAATTCGCTATCGCCGTAGTGAGGGCTAGGATCGCCATCCCCTTCTTCGTGAATTCCTTGAAGGTTATCGGGTGCCCGTACTCCCTCATGGCCCCCAAGGCGACTATGTTGACCGAGGAAGCTATCGGGGTACCGTTGCCCCCGAACCCCGTTCCTAGGGCCAAGGCCCATATCATCCCCGAAACGTCCATCCCCGTCATCATGGATACGTCCTTTATCATGGGGATGAAGGTCGCGGTCAAAGGTATGTTGTCTATGACCGTCGACCCCAGGGCGGATATCCAGAGGATCATGAATGATACGAGAAGCTCGTTCCTGCCGTAACAGGTTATGGTTTTTGCGATCTCTTTTATGAGCCCTGTCTTCTCCAGACCCCCTACCACCACGAATATCGCCGCCAGGAATATCAAGGTCTCCCAGTCGACGTTGCGGAATACGTTCGGCATCTTCCTTCCTACAGCCCCCACCAAGATCACGGAGCTGATCAGGGCTATGGTCGATGGCGCCAGGTTCAGCACATCCTGAAGGGCGAACAGAACTATGGTCGTTACGAACATGCCCGTGCTCACCACGAACAGGTACCTGTCCTTAACGACCTCCCTAGCCTTTACCGGCATGACCAGGAATTCACGCTTCCTGGTCGGCTTCACGACTTCGTACCATATCAGGACGACGAGTAAGACGCAGACGGTCACTATCGGGGCTAAGTTCACGATGAAGTCTATGAATTTCAAGCCAAAGGCCGATGCTATCATCATGTTCATGGGATCGCCGACCATGGTCGCAGTCCCACCTAGGTTGGAGGCGAATATCTCCCCCATTACGAATGGGACCGGGGAGACCTCCAGCACGTCCGCCAACTCGACCGTTATATGTACCAAGAACAGTATGGCGACCACGTTGGTGAGGAATGCGGATAAGAGGGCGGAGGTCAGCGAGAGCAAGATGAATAGCCTGGCCGGATCGCATCCACACATATTGGCGAGCTTTATCCCGAGCCACCTGAAGAATCCGGCCTCCCTAAGGCACGCCAAGATGACCATCATCCCGAAGAGCAGGGCCAGGACGTTCAGGTCGATGAAGTGGAATATGTCGTCGGCGTCGATTATGCCAACCCCCCAGAGGATGGCGGCCCCTAGCATCGCCGCTACGGCCCTGTCCATCCGCTCTAGGGCGATCACCACTAGGACCCCTAGGAAAACTCCTAAGGCTATGAGCCTAGGTTCGAACAAACCCATTGATCTTTTCGAGCCCCTTTTTATAAATTTGAAATTGGCCCTACCGCACCAACTCAGCCCTCTCCCCGACGAAAGATACGATCAGGGGGAAGAGGGCTTCGAACGCCTTGACCGTCCTCTCTTCATGCGCCTTCTCATTCATTAAGAAGAGGCTAGGGGCGAACCCCTTACCCAATATTTCAAGGGCCTGAATCGTGAACGTGTACGCCTCCTCCTCCCCTAGGGAGACTATCAGGTCCGTGAGGTTGTCAAACACCACCGCCGTCAAAGGGCCGGTCAAGCGGTTCAACACGTCCAAGGTCTTCACCTTGTCGGTCAGCGGGGCGTACTCGCCACCAGGGGGCTTTACGTAAGCGAGCCTCACGACCCTGGCCCCGAGGCCCGAAACCCCCCTGTAAACCCTGCTACCGTGCCTGGTGAACACTACGCATTCCTCCCCGTGGACGAGGCACTCCCTTACAAAGTCCGAGACCAAGCCCTCATACCTCCTCCTAGGGTCGAACTCCAGGATCACCGCCTTGCCCATCAGCTCTTTGTGCTCGATGCCGAGCCTAGAGGAGAACGGGGATTCGTCGCTCACCTTGAGGAATGGCACGACCATTTCATACGGGGCCTTGCTGAGGAGCTTCAGGGCCACGGCCTCGAACGCCTTCTTGTGCCAGATCGTCCCGCCCATGAACGCGGGCTTTATCCCCTCTATGAACTTCCTCCCCTCGTCGTCCGACACGGAAAGGGCGGATATGTAAACGTCGACCACGAAATCGGAGAGGGAGTTAAGGACGTAATCCTCCCTATCCCTCGCTTTGGAGGCCTTGCGCTTGAACTCGACCATGCACACGTCCCCGAACGGCCCTATCTCCACACCAAGCTTCTTGGCATCCTTGGATAGCTTCTTGATCATCGAGCCCAAGGTATCCTTCTCCATTTCGCTCAGGACGGATAGGAGGGCCCTCTTGTAGATCCTGATCAGGGTCAGCCACCCCTCCTCCCTCCTATCGGTGTAAAGGAGGTGGGCCAGCCTCCCGTAGCGGATGCCGGCTATCAGGTCCGACTCGTCGAGGAGGTCGAAGTGTAGCTTCACGACGTCGTTGAACCTTTCGAGCCTCTCTTCGCTGGACGTGGAGAGCAGGCCCGTGGTGTTTATGACGCCGAGGGCGTAATCCGCATACTCCTTTACCATTTCGCTCACTTCCATGAAGCTCAGCAACCTATCTAGGAGGGATATCGGGTTGAACCTATCGAACGCTTCCTTCTCGATCACGATGCCACGGCCTTCATACCTGACCACATCCTTCAGGCCCAAGAACTCGACGAGCTTGTAGAACTGGACGGACCTTTCGCCTATCTCGACCTCGGGTATCGCCTTCTCCTGTAGCTTGCCCAGGAAGTAGGCGTAAGCCGATGCCAGATCCCCCTCCGGGACTTTTGCGACGGGGACCTCAAGGGCCCTCTTCGTGTGCATGGCCTGCCAGAGGATTATGAGCGAGATCAGCTGTATGAACCCCCCGAACGGGGGCATCTCGGGCTGGGCGAACAGCAACAGGTTGGTTATCGGGACGCCCAGCGCTTGGGAGACTATTATGGCCAGCATCAGGTAGGTGAACTTGCGCTTCAGGGCCGAGCTTATCGGCACGCCCTCCAGGCTCCTCATCATCTTCAAGGAGACCACGATCACGCCGAAGATCGGGGCCGCGTACGTGGCCCCCATGAGCATCAAAGCCGGAAAGGGGGCGTGGAAGGAGAAGGCGTAGGTCCATCCGTACATTTCGGAAAGCTCGACCTTTATGTCCGAGAGGAGCAGCGTGGACAGGAACTGAAGCGGCCAGAAGAGTAGGACGAGCAGGTTGAGCCTCCTGTACCTGTAGGCGTTCAGGAGCGCTAGGAGCATCGTAGGCCCTATCGCCATGAAGAAGACGTCATCGATTATCAGGAAGAGCTTGGAAAGCTCCGCGGATGGGGCCGTCCTGTGGAGGAATGCCGCGATCTGCCAGGCCGCTATGAAGATGCCGAGTAAGAGGAGCGCGTTCTTCGTGGGGGAAGGGGGCTGCTTTTTGTAGATGAGGAGGATTATGAGTAGGGCTACCCCTGCCGTTATTACGTACTGAATGGCGATAGAGGGGAATATCCAGCCCATTTCAGACGCTCTTCAACAATTCGATAACTTCCCTGTCCTCGATGGGGACTATCTTGGGGGGCTTTATCTGGCCCATGGGAGCCCCTTCCTTCGCCTTCTTCATGGTATATCTAAGGAAGGCGCCCCTCTTAAGGTATTCGACCCTTATCGCCTTCTTGGCATCCTTTATGTGAAAGTCCCTGACGAACTTCCTGAACTCCTCGCTCGTCTCTAGGAGGGCCTTGAATATCCTCTTCCCGATCTCCTCCTCGTCCTCCTCCCACTCCTTCTCCATCACTACGTAGATGTGCTCGTAGGGCTCGAACTCCTTGGTTACGGCCCACTTATCCGATAGGAGCAGGCCGGCCCTGTGGAGGGCATCGACTATATCCGCCTCGAAGAGCCTGACGTAGCCATAGAGCTCCACGAAGTTGACCTCCCTCCCGCTGAAGGAGAAGATGGGCATCCCGTCATCCCTTATATCCACCACCTTGACCAGATCCCCGACCCTGTACCTGATTATGTTCGAGCCGAACGGGGTCCCGACTATGCTGTAGGCCTTTCCCTTCTTTACTTCACGAATTCCGACCATCTCCCCGTCCCGATCTAAGAACTCAAGGTAAACCGATCTGAGGTTTGGAAAGAGCCTCCCCCTGTCGTCCGGCATCCCTATCATCGCAACCCCGAGCTCGGTGCAACCGTAGACGTTCAGGGGCTCGAAGCCGAACTGCTCCCTGAAGTAGCTGTTGTAGAGCTTCGTGTCTATGCCCGAGGATGCCATCCCCTTTACCGGGAGCAGCTCCGCCAGCCTCTCAACCTTCTTCGAAGGGAGGGACTGCAACCACTTGAAGAAGAGCAGGAGCTTTCTCACGCCGAACCCTATCGATTCCATGTACTCCTTGAGGAAGGCCTTCTTGTCCGAGAAGTACCTGCAGAATAGGTAGAACAT
>JAGGXQ010000150.1 GCA_021162925.1 Nitrososphaerota archaeon | reverse complement strand
CTCTCGGACTACGCCAGCATAGAGACCGATCCGCTCTTCAACATACTCAGCGAGAACGTGAGGGTCGAGCACTGGAAGGGGCTCGCCCTTAAGATCGGGGAGAAGGTGAGGGAGGGGTATCCCGGCGTGGTCGTGACCCACGGGACCGATACGATGGGCTACACGGCCGCGGCGATGAGCTTCTCCCTGAGAGGGATACCGATACCCGTAGCCCTGGTGGGGGCCCAGAGGTCCTCGGACAGGCCCTCTTCGGATGCGGCGAGCAACCTCCTCGGTGCCGTCAGGTTCGTGAGCACCTCCGATGCAGCTGGGGTCTACGTGGTTATGCACGCCGGGATGGGGGACGGGCTGCTGGTGGTGCACAGGGGGACGAAGGTCAGGAAGAACCACACGAGCAGGAGGGATGCGTTCGAGTCCGTCAACGTGCCCCCCGTTGCCTACATAAGGGAGGATGGGATCGAGTTCCTGAGCGAGGTTCCGAGGAGGGGGGGCGGCGAATTCGAGGTGAGGCCGGAGTTCGAGCGCAAGGTGGCCCTCCTGAAGTTCCATCCCGAGTTCGATCCCGCCATAATAGACCTGCTGGTCGACGAGGGATACAGGGGCCTGGTCCTAGAAGGGACGGGCCTAGGGCACGTGGGGACCTACGTCCACGGTTCCATAAGGAGGGCCTTGAAGGAAGGGCTGCTCGTCGGCATGACCTCTCAATGCATATGGGGGAGGGTCTGGATGACCGTCTACGAGACGGGCAGGGACCTGCTATCCATGGGGGTGCTCCCCCTGGGGGATATGCTACCCGAGACGGCCTTGGTCAAGATGATGTGGGTCTTGGCGAACTCCGAAGGGCCGGAGGAGGCGAAGAGGCTCATGCTAACCAACCTCGCCGGAGAGTACTCCCCTAGGAGCCCCCTGAGGAGGAGGTTGGGATGAACTTCGAGGAGCTCGGGCTGAAGGTGGGGCTGGAGGTCCACCAGCAGCTGGCTACGAAGCACAAGCTCTTCTGTAACTGCACTCCTAGGCTCAGCAAGGACTTCGACGTTGAGGTGGTGAGGAGGCTCAGGCCGACCCAGAGCGAGCTGGGCGAGATAGATCCCGCGGCCCTCTTCGAGTTCAAGAAGGGCATGTACTTCAAGTACTTGGCGAGCGAGGAGAGCTCGTGCCTCGTCGAGCTGGATGAAGAGCCACCGCACGGGCTGAACCCGGAAGCCGTAGAGATCGCGCTCTTGATCGCCATGTGCCTGAACTCGAGGCCGGTCGACGAGATACACACGATGAGGAAGCTGGTCATAGACGGCTCCAACACCACCGGGTTCCAGAGGACGGCGATAGTAGCTCTAGGGGGAGAACTCCGCTACCCCGGAGGCAAGATAGGGGTCCAGACCGTATGCCTGGAGGAGGATGCGGCAAGGCTGGTCGAGAAGGGTGAGGGGTACAGGGCCTACGCGTTGGATAGGCTGGGCATACCTTTGGTAGAGGTCGCCCTAGAGCCGGTTACGGCGGGGCCAAAGGAGGTCCAAGAGATAGCCGTATCCCTTGGGAGGCTGCTGAGGGCTACGGGGAGGGTCGCCAGGGGCCTTGGGACCATAAGGCAGGACATAAACGTATCGATAAGAGGGGGAGGGGTCGTCGAGGTGAAGGGGGTTCAGAGGCTCGAACTCATCTCTAAGATAATCGAGTACGAGGCGAAGAGGCAGCACGGACTTATGAAGCTAAAGGAGCTGATAGAGGAGAGGGGGCTCGAGAGGGATGCGGTAGGGGAGCCCGTCGACCTGACCGAAATCTTCTCGAACACGTCCTGCAAGGTCCTGAAGAAGGCCGTGGTGGGCAAGGGTAGGATCGTCGGGCTCAGGTTGAAGGGGTTCAGGGGCCTCCTGGGGTACGAGCCCTACCCGAACGTGAGGCTTGGGAGGGAGCTGGCCGAGAGGGTAAGGTTCTACGGCCTGGGCGGGGTGTTTCACTCGGACGAGCTTCCGAACTACGGCATAAGCGAAGAGGAAGTCGAGAAGGTGAGGGAGGCGGTGAAGGCCGGGGAGTCGGATGCCTTCGTGATCCTGGCCGGCCCCGCCGAAAGGCTCGAGGATGCCGTAAACGCCGTGAGGGAGAGGATCGACGAGGCCTTCGACGGGGTCCCATCGGAGACCAGGGCCCCCACCCCAAATGGCGAAACCGTTTACTCTAGGCCGAGGCCGGGGCCCGCAAGGATGTACCCGGAGACCGACGTCCCCCCGTTCACCGTCACCGACGAGCTGATCGAGAGGCTCAAAGGCATGATCCCCGAGCCCTGGGAGGAGCAGGTGGAGAGGCTCATGGCCGATTACGGGCTGGGGAGGCAGCTAGCTTTGAAGCTGTTCGACTCGGGCATGATCCAGCTCTTCAAGGAGATCGTCGGCAGGTGTAAGGTCGCCCCGACCTTCGTGGCATCCTTCCTCACCGAGACGATAAGGGCCGTTGAGAGGGAGCTCAAGGAGTTCAGGCAACCGAGGGATTCGGAGCTGATGGAGCTCATGGAGCTGGTG
>JAGGXQ010000071.1 GCA_021162925.1 Nitrososphaerota archaeon | reverse complement strand
GGCGCACCTCACGTCCTTCTCGTCCATCGAGCCCTTCAGCACGGCCCTGTAGAGCCTATCGACCTCGCTATCCCTCTCCTTGACGCTCGTCGCTAGCTCCATGTCCATGTCGAGGAATGAGGTAATGCTGTCCCTTATCATCCGCTTTACGAGCTCCGACGCCCTCCTCACCTCCTCGGTCAGTCTGCACTGGGCATGGTTCCCGAACTCCGAGGTTACCTCGGATATGTCTAGGGCGTACCTACCGAACCTGAAGAAGTCGTAGGATATCTCGATGCAGGACTTAACGAACCTGAGATCGGACGCCATCGGGCTGTACCTCGCTATTATCTCGTCGGCCATCCGGTCTATCTCCTCGTACAGCTCCCTCAGCTTCTCGGAGGTCTCGTATACCCTGGACTTGACGTCCATCCCCATCACATAGGAGTCTATGGTGTAGTCGACCAGGCTCTCGCTCACCAAGGCCATCGTGCTTATCCGGTCCTTCAGCCTGCTCAGCGCCCTGTCTATGAGCCTCGTCTAGACCACCTTCCCGAGCACGTACTTTTCGGTGAGCGAGTTCTTCGGGTTCGTGAATATGTCCTTCGTCGGCCCCTCCTCCACCATCCTCCCGTCGTACAGGAAGGCGACGTAGTCCGATATCCTGGCCGCCTGAAGCGGGTTGTGCGTGACTATTATCACGGTGAGCTCTTCCTTAAGGTTGACGACCAGCTCCTCGATCTTCCTCGCCGCCACGACGTCGATCATCGACGTCGGCTCGTCCATCAGGAGGATCGAAGGGTTGAGGGCTAGGGCCCTGGCTATGCAAAGCCTCTGCTGCTGCCCCCCTGAGAGCTTTCCCGCCTTCTTCTTCAGCTCGCCCTTGACCTCTTCCCAAAGGTAGGCCTTCTTGAGCGAAGACTCGACCACGTCGTCTATCGAACGCTTGTCCTTGGCCATTCCGTTCATCCTGACCCCGTAGGCTATGTTGTCGTATATGCTCATGTGCGGGAACGGGTTCGGCTTTTGGAACACCATCCCTATCTTCTTCCTTAACTTGTGGACGTCCATCGAGAATATGCTCCTCCCATCGAACTCGACGGTCCCGCTCACCCTGGCCTCTGGGTCGAGCTCTATTATCCTGTCCAGGACCCTGAGCAGGGTGGACTTGCCCGATCCCGATGGCCCCATTATGGCCAAAACCGAGTTCCTGTAGACGTCCAGGTCGACGTCCTTGAGCACCCACTTCTTGCCCATCCAGACGTTCAAACCCCTGACCTTGAGCACGACCCCCATCTCATCACCTCCTTGCGAACGCCCTCGTCGAGATGTAGAGCGCGAGGATCATCAGGGTAAGGACCAAGGACGCGCCCCAGGCGTTGAGGTGCCAGTTCTCGTAGGGGCTCGCGGCGTAGATGTAGATCAGGACGGGTATCGCGCCCACGGGCTTCAGGAGCGATCTGAAGGGCAGGTTGAAGGACGTGGTGGTCGTGAAGAGTAGCGGGGCCGTTTCGCCGACTATCTTCGACACGCCTATGAGTATGGACGTGAGGATTCCGCTCTTAGCGGCCCCGACCAGCACCTTCATGACCTCCCACCTCTTGAGGCCCAGGGCGTAAGCGCCTTCCCTTATGTCCTTGGGGAGGGACTCGAAGGCGCTGAGCACGCCGGTTGCGACGTAAGGTATCTCGATTATCGCTAGGGAAAAGGCGCCTGCTAGGGTGCTTAGCCTACCCGTGGGGACGACGAGCAGCAAGTAAACGACCACCCCGACTATTATGGTCGGGAACTCGACCATCATGTCTATGAGCGATCTGCCCAGCTTCGCCAGCCTGTCGGTCGGGAACTCGTACATGTAGAAGCCAGAGAAGAAGCCTATCGGTATGCCTATCAGGGAGCCTACGCCGACCATAACCAGGGTCCCCTGGAGGACGGTCCCTATCCCCCCTATGCCGCCACCCGGCAGGGGAGGGGCTTCGGTGAGGAAGGATAGCCCCTTCTCCATAAGGACTTGGAGGCCTATGGTGAACTCCTCCCATAGGATCAGGATCAGGGGGGCTAGGGCCAAGGCGGTCCCGAACCCGGAGGCGAGCAGGAGCATTAGGTCCTTAGCCCTCATGATACCCCCCTTATGATGAGCTTCCCGATCAGGGTCACCGACACCCCTATCGCGAACAGGAGCAGGGCCAGGGCCATGAGGGCGGAGGCCTGGGTCCCTGGGAAGTAGGATGCGGGGAAGACGTCGACTATCAGGGCGGGTATCGTGTATCCGGGGCTGAAGAGGCTCGGGCTCAGGTTCAGCACCCCTCCCACGGTAAGGGCTACGGCCACGGTCTCCCCTATCCCCCTCCCAAAGGCTAGGGCGAAGCCCCCGGCTATCGCCCCCTTTATGTACCCTATCGACACCTTCACCACCTCCCACTTCCCCAGGCCCAAGGCATACACCCCCTCCTTCACCTCCCTGGGGATCATCCCGTAGGCCTCCCTTATGATCGAGGTCGCGAACGGCGTTATCATTATCGCGAGCAAGATCCCCGCCGTGAAGAAGCAGGTCCCGACGGGCTTGGTCGAGAACAGGGGGATGAAGCCCAGGGATTCGTGTAGCGGGTCCATTACGTACTCCTTGAGAAGGGGGGCCAAGAAGTAAAGGCCCCAGAGCCCGTAGATTATGGTCGGGAAGGACGCCATCAGGTCGCTCAGGTTCACCAAGACTTCCCTGAGCCCCTTCGGTGCGAACTCGTTCACGAATATGGATGTGGCGAGGGAGAGGGGCAGCGCTACCAAGACGGCGAGCCCCGAAACGATCAGGCTTCCGTAGATCGCCGCGAGCCCCCCGTACACCCCCCTCGACGCATCCCATACGTTCATGAGGTAAACCCCTAGGCCCTCCTTTGAGAAGACGTCGACCGATGCCAAGAGCATCGTGACGATGGTCGCACCGAGGAGGAGGATGAGGGCGAAGATGGGGAGGGAGTAGGGGGAGGGGGCTAGCTTACTTTTCATGTCTGATCGCCTTCACCGGGCTGGGGGCCGCGCCCCCCGCCAAAGGCCCACCCACGAAAACGGGGGGATTCGTGCCGAATTTAAGCTTTGACTATATTTTCTATGTCGGATATATATTTCATCTCATTAACGGGGGACTTTTTTCCCTTTTTAAAGGAAATCGGACGGGGAGACGCCTCCGTTTTATTGCGAAGGGAAAGAGAGCCTTACGAGGTTAAAACAAAGTAAAATTTTTATATCAAGGTGGGTTAGCCGATGGAGAAATGCCCAACCTAGAGCCTTTTGAACTCAGGTGGAGATGAATGCCAAAACCGACGTTCGGGGGTTGGGGAGGTCCAAGTACCTCGGAAGGCACCTACTGGTAGAACTCTACGGTTGCGAGCCTGAACTTCTGAAAGATCTCGAATACATCAGGGAGCTACTTCAAAGGGCGGTCGAGGCCAGCGGCTCCAAGAACATAGGGGAGTGCTTCAGATCCTTCCCCGGGACCGGAGGGGTGACCGGGATAGTTATAATCGCGGAATCCCACTTCTCGATCCACACATGGCCGGAGCACGGATACGCCGCGGTGGACGTTTTCACGTGCGGCGAGACGGTGGACCCTTGGAAGGGATACGAGGTGCTGGTCAAGGGGCTCAAGGCATCTAGGGTCAAGGCGATGGAGCTCAAGAGGGGGTCCCTGGAGGTGTCGTGATGGAGGGCCTCTGGATTCTGGAGATGCAGGACGTAGGGCTGGCCATCATCCACAAGGTCAAGAGGATCATCTACAACGGTAGGACGAAGTACCAGAGGGTCGAGATAGCCGAGCTAGAGCACTTCGGGAAGTGCCTCTTCTTGGACGGGAAGCTTCAGTCGTCGGAGAGGGACGAGTTCGTCTACCACGAAACCCTGGTCCACCCCGCGATGCTCACCCACCCCGAGCCCAAGGACGTGCTGGTCATAGGTGGGGGCGAGGGCGCGACCATAAGGGAGGTGCTCAAGCACGAGTGCGTCGAGAGGGTCGTCATGGTCGACATAGACGAGGAGGTGATAAAGCTGGTGAAGGAGCACATGCCGGAGATGTCTCAGGGCTCCTTCGAGGACCCCAGGGTCGAATTGGTCATAGGGGATGGGAGGGATTACCTGAAGCATCACGGCGGCTTCGACGTGGTGATAGTCGATGTCACGGATCCGGTCTCAGGCGGGCCCTCCTACTTGCTTTACACGAGGGAGTTCTACACCCTGGTGAAGGACGGGCTTAGAGAAGGGGGGCTCATGGTGACCCAGGCGACCACCCCTATCCTATCGAACAGGTGCCACCACTCGATACTCAGGACCGTGGGCGAGGTCTTCCCCCTGCTCAGGCCTTGCTACGCATTCGTCTGGTCCTACGGTACGGTCTGGGGCTTCGCCCTGGCTTCGAAGGGGCCGGATCCCCTGGCGATCGGGGAAGAGGAGCTGAAGAGAAGGGTCGAGGAGAGGGGTCTGAAATTCAGGTTCTACTCCCCGAAGATACACGGCTTGCTCTTCTCCCTCTCCGAGCTCTACGCCAAGGGTTATGAAAGCGCGGAGCCCATAACCGACGAAAGGCCCGTGTTCATGCCCGCTTAGTATTTAAACCGCCATCCGAAGGTGGTTGAGGCGATCGGCTTGGGGATGACCGTAAGCGAGAAGATATTGGCGAGGGCATCGGGAAGGGATAGGGTATCCCCTGGGGACGTGGTCCTGGCAAGGGTGGATAAGGTGATGGTCCACGACGTAGGGGGCCCTGGGGTCGTCGAGGTCTTCAAGGAGCTCGAGCAGAAGGGCCTGAAGGTCGAGAGGTTGTTCGACCCGGACAGGGTTATAGCGATCGAGGATCACTTCGTCCCACCCCCGGATCAGAAGTCGGCCCAGAACCTCAAGGTCCTAGAAGGGTTCGTGAGGAGGTTCGGCATAAACAAGTACTACAGGTACGGGCTCGGCCAATACGGGGTCTGCCACGTTATAACCTACGAGGAGCGCCTGGTCCTGCCCGGAGAGGTCTACGTCGGCACGGACTCCCACACCACGACCACCGGCGCCCTGGGCTCCTTCGCCGTGGGGATGGGCCATACCGACGTCGCATACGTGCTGATGTACGGTAGGATATGGTTCAGGGTCCCCGAGACCATGCTCTTCAGGCTCGAAGGCACGCTGAGGGATAGGGTCATGGCCAAGGACGTGATCCTGAAGATACTGAAGGATATAGGGGCCGATGGGGCCACCTACAAGGCGATGCAGTTTTCGGGCGATGGTGTAAGGTCGATGCCGATCGAGGAGAGGCTCACCCTCACGAACATGAGCGTCGAGGCCGGCGCCAAGAACGGCATCATAGAACCCGACGAGAAGATCCTAGATTACTTCGGCGGAGGGATAAGCCCGGTCTACGGGGACGAGGATGCGAGCTACTCCGAGACCTACTCTTACGACCTTCAAAGCGTAGAGCCAATGGTTGCTAAGCCTTACTCCCCCGCGAACGGAGTAGAGGCGAGGGAGCTCGAAGGCACGCCCATAGACAAGGCGTACATAGGCTCGTGCACCGGTGGCAAGTACTACGATCTGGTGAAGGCGGCCGAGGTGCTTAAGGGCAGGAGGGTCAAGGTCAGGCTCGAGGTAATCCCCGCGACCCAAGGGGTCTACAGGAAGGCCTTGGATTCCGGCCTGCTCAAGATATTCCTGGACGCCGGGGCCATGGTAGGGCCACCTACCTGCGGGGCCTGCCTAGGTGGGCACATGGGCGTGCTCGCCGAAGGTGAGGTTGCGATATCCTCGACCAACCGGAACTTCCCAGGGAGGATGGGCCATAGAGGCTCGAAGGTCTACCTCGCTTCCCCCGCCACGGTTGCGGCATCCGCGGTTACAGGTTATATAACCGACCCGAGGGACCTTAAGGCATGAAGCTAAGAGGATTCGCCCACAAGTTCGGGGATAACATCGACACCGACGAGATAATACCCGGCCCCTACCTTAAAGAGCAGGACCCTAGGAAGCTGGCCGAGCACGCGATGGAGGGCGCCGATCCCGAGTTCGTGAAGAAGGTCAGGCCTGGGGACTTCATAGTCGCCGGGAGGAACTTCGGTTGCGGCTCCAGCAGGGAGCACGCCCCACTCGCCCTGAGGTACTCCGGGGTCAAGGCGGTCTTGGCCCTCTCATTCGCGAGGATATTCTACAGGAATTCGGTCGACGGGGGGCACCTGCTACCGGTTGAGATAGGCATCGATGCCTACGAGGGCATCGGGGACGGGGACGAGCTCGAGCTCGACCTAGACGAAGGCTTGGTAAAGGATTTGACTACGGGGAAGGGCTACAGGGTAAAGCCGATACCCGAGCTGGTTAGACGGATAATAGAGGCCGGCGGGCTCTTCTCTCTCAAACCCGAAGAGCTGCTCTAGCTTTTTATCCCATCCGCCCCTAGATTTACGGATGAAGGGCTACAGGATCGAGGAGAGGTACGACCTGGGCAGGCTGGTGACCTTCCTGCCGAACAAGCGCCTGCCCGTCTACAACTGGTTCTACTTCAAGGAAGGTTTCTCGAGGGACTTCGTCATGCTCATGGCCGATTGGTTCGGGATAAAGCGAGGCGATTGGGTCCTAGATCCCTTCTGCGGTTGCGGGACCACGCCCCTAGCATGCAAGGAGCTTGGGGTCAACTCCATGGGCATAGACGTATCACCGCTCATGCTATTCGTGAGCAGGGTGAAGGTGAGGGACTACGACCTTGAGAGGCTCAGGGAGGATGCTTCTTCCCTCTTTGCGAAGAAGTTCAGGCCCGTCGAAGTGAATTACGGCAAGCTCATCAAGAGGGCGTTCCCCAAACACGCCTTACAAGACCTCGCTTTCCTGATGGAAGAGATAGGGAAGGTCGAGGACGAGGCATCCAGGGAGTTCTTCCAGCTCGCCCTCATGTCCTCACTCGACAAGGTTAGCTACGCGATCAAGGACGGCGGGGTGCTGAAGTTCGTCAAGAAGGAGCACATCCCCCCTCTCAGGGTTATCTTCAAGAGGAGGGTGAAGCGGATGATACACGACCTGAAGAAGGTGAAGTTCCGCAGGTGCGAGATAAGGTTGAAGCTGGCCGACTCTAGGATGCTCGACTTCTTGGACGACGAGTCGTTCGACTACGTGATAACCTCCCCTCCATACCTGAACAAGATAGAGTACACGAAGATATACTCGATAGAGCACGAGCTCTTCATCAAGGACAAGTGGGATAAGGGCCTTAGGAGCTACATAGGGCTGAGGCCGAAGTCGATGAGCAACCCATTCCCAGAGCTCGAGCTACCGGAGGTCGCGATAGCCTACTTCAACGACATGAAGATGGTCATCGAAGGGCTCTACAGGGTCCTGAAGAGGGGAGGGAGGGTCGCGATGGTGGTCGCAGAAGGCGCATTCCCCAACGGCATAGTCCCCGTCGACCTGCTCCTCTCTAGGCTCTTCGAGGACTCGGGATTTTCGGTCGATAGGATAGTCGTGGTCAACCGAAGGGTAGTAACCAAGGACAGGACCCTGAAGATAGGGAGGGCTAGGGAGAGCATCCTACTTGTAAGAAAGGATCGACGGAATGAGTAAGGCGAGGGCCATCAGGGATATCACGAGCTCGGCGAGCAAAGGCCCGTGAAGCCTTAGCACGATGGACGCTATCGCATCCACGAGGTAGTGGGCCAGCAAGGCCGTCAAGATGAGCCACCTATTCTTCAAGGCCTTGGTCACTACGAAGCTCAGCCCGACGTGTATGGCCGTTGCGGAGTTCCTCTCAATCGCCCCTAGGAGGAGGGCCATGGGGGTGGAGAGGCCCATGGAAGGCATGACGGGTATCAGGTAAACGACGAGTGCCTCGAAGAGCCCCCAGCCAAGGCCTATGGACGCCACCTCCCTCATCCCTTTGGGCTTGAGCGAGTGGATGAACGCGAACCTGGTGAACTCTTCGAACAGCCCCGCCAGGAACGACGTATAGAGGGCGAAGTTGATGGATAGGGCCAGAGGGGGGCCGAGGAGGGAGATCGGGAGCGTGATAAGGGGTATCCTCATCCCGAAGGCCAGAGCCCACCCTAGGGCCCCTAGGAGCCCGTAGTAGAGGCATCTGCGGCGACCGGAGCCTAGGTAGGCTAGGATTAAAAGGGCTGGGAGGACCGAGAGCAGGGCGACGAGTACGGAGATCGGGTTCATCCGAGAATCGGCAGATCGGCCGTTTTTATACCTACCCCATAAAGCCCGCCATCGATCCTAGCTCATTCGAAGCCGTACTCCTTCCTAACGAGTTTGACCGCCTCCACCATGTTCTTCAGCTTCTTGTAGCCCACCTCCCTGCTCCTGGTCCTCAGACCGCAGTCGGGGTTGACGAACAGCCTCTCAGGGGGGAGGTACTTCAGGGCGTATCTGATCCTATCCGCGATCAGCTCGACGGGTTCGATGAAGTCGGTGTGCACATCTACAACGCCGAGCCCTATCTCCCTATCCACCCCCAGCTCCGAGAGCCCTTTCAGCAGAGAGTAGCCCTTCCTGGCGTCGTCCGAAACCCCCCTCGAACGGGTATCCCTGTTGGCGAACTCTAGGGCGAATTGGACCGTGTTCAGCCGATCCATGTAAGGCAGTAGTATTTCGTAATCGCTGTAGCATATGTGGGTCGTTATGGTCGCCTCGACCCCTTTCACGGCCTCATTGAAAGCCTCGACGAATATGGGCATCTCGGATGGGTGGGTGGTGGCGGCGGGCTCGTCGATCTGGATTCTGAACACGCCGTGTTTGGAGAGCTCCTTCAGGATCGGGTTGATGACCTCCGAGGCCAGATCCAAAGTGAACTCCCTCTTGGCGTGGAACCTGATCTTCCTGGGATCTCCTTCGAGCCTTCTCCACTTTAGCGTATAGTACTCGTTGAACGACCAGTCCGCAAGGGTATACGGGCCCGTGATGGGGATTTTGACGGGCCTGTTCGAGACGCTTTTAACGAATAGAAATTCGTCCAGGTGGTAGTTCTTTTTGAGTTTGGGCTTCGACACCACCCTCCCTTTCAGAAAGTACCTGTTGTCGAAGACGCGCACCCGGCCCACGAACTCGATGCCATCGATGTGCTCCACCGGGTAGTGGTACATCTCCCACCTGTGCATCTCCCCGTCCCAAACGATGTCGAGGCCCGCATCCTCTAGGAGGCTAACGGTCTCCTTGCTCGCCCTCTCGATGGATGGCTTCAGCTCCTCGTATCCGATCTCCCCCCTCAAGTACCTGCCCCACTCCTTCAGCAGGTAATCGGGCTTCCTGAAGCTCCCTATCTCTTGGGTCGGAAGGATCGGCAGGCTCATCCGGCAACCCTCCTGTAAAGCTCGCCCAATAATTTGACCTTCTCGACCGCAACTTCGTAGGGCAGGAAGTCCAGGTCCACGTTGTTGGATAGGCCTAGAGAGCTGTAAGGGCAGCCCTCCGCGAACTCGGCGATCTTCGCCTTCAGCTGGTCGAGGTCCTCCATCAGGGTGTTCTGCCCATCTATTACGCCCAAGGTCAGGTGCTTCTTCGGGCAGTCGAGGAGCGATACATCGGTGAACTGCGCATCTATCGAGTACCCGTAGATGGGGAGGGATTCGAGCAGATCGAGCACCCGTGAAGCGTCGCCGAAGAAGAGCTGCAACCTGATCGCATCCTTGAAGGCCCGAAGCCTCCCGTAGCATTCCTTGACCAGAGAATCGTCGGGTTCCTTATACACCAATTCGGGCTCCGCCAGATTCACGAAGCCGTACCCGAGGCCCAACAGGTCCCCGATCGCCCCACTCAGTATTTTCGAAACCACATCCACGGGGTCCACGCCCCCGCCGAATTCGGCCAATCTGCAGAAGGTGTAGGGCCCTGGGAGGGTCGATATCCTAATGTGATTGGGTGGCAGGCGCTCCGCGTGGACGAACCTTTCGATGAAGCCATCCGGGTAGGTGGGCTCGCCCCTGAATATGGGCTTCTTGTAGAACGTGTTGGTCTCGTAGTATCTGGTGATCGGGCCCAACTCCACGCCATCGAGGTGGGTGAAGGGCCTGAAGAGGTCGTGCCAGTCTATCAGCGGATCGTGGACGTACGAAAGGCCGGCGTCGAGCTGGAGCTTCACCACCTTATCCAGGGAGGAGGCCAAGGCGTTGCGGAAGGCGGGTTCGTGCCCAGGGTCTTGCTCGTACCTCTTCCACTCGATCACGAGCCCGTCTTCCCTCGGAAAGAGGCCCACTATATACGCTTCATACATGCCCCCCGCCATAGACCCCTACGGTATTAAAATTTATGGGAAGGGCCGACCCACGAGAGCCCTCCCGACGATCCAGCCCTATTGAGGGGCTCGCCTGGAAAACCTGTCGAAGAGCGGCCCAAGGACCAGCCCGTAGCACAGGCCCGCCAGGAGCGAGACCGAGAGGGTGTTGGCGTTGCTCAGCGGGTTCGGGGATGTTAGCGAAGGGAGGAGCGACGTCGCGGCCCAAACCATCAGGGCGAAGGTCAACCCCTTGACGACCGGCAGGCCGGGCAGCCTTCCCTCTAGGATCGGGTAGATCAGGCCGAGCACTACGCTGAACACGATCGTGGCCGCGGCTACCGCGAAGGGCATGGCCGTGAGCGCTAGCCCGTAGAGCTGCTCAGGGGTGTATGGGGCCCCCGGAGGCAGGGACTCCTTGATCAGGGCTATGAGCAAGGGGGCGTTGGTCACGAAGCTGTAATACACGTAAGGGATCTCTATCGCCATGTAGGCCAAGGAGGCTACAAGGCTGGCCTTTATCCCCTCCTTCCACTTCATACACCGATTTACGGGCATAGAGTTAAAAAACTATCCGAGGAGCTCCCTCGCCCTCCTGAACACCGCAATCCATTCGTCCCACTTCAGCCTGCCGGTCTGGGTGTTCTGCCTGCTGGGGTGGTAGGAGGCCAGGAGCGAGGGCGAATCCCCGAATTCGTAGAGCCTGTTGTGCCCGAACTTCAGCCTCAAGCCAAGGAGCCTGGTGTAGGTGTCGAACGCTATCCTCCCCAGGGTCACGACGAGCTTCAGCCTCTTCAAAAGGGAGAGCTCGGCCTTGAGGTAGGGGAGGCAGTTCCTTATCTCGTCCTTGGTGGGGAGGTTCTTCGGCGGCGCGCACCTCACGACGGCGGTAACGTAAGCATTTGTTAGCTTCAGGCCGTCGTCCCTGCTCACGCCTCTAGGCATGTTCGAGAACCCCGTTTCATAAAGGGCCCTGAAGAGCCACTCTCCGGAGCTATCTCCGGTGAACATCCTGCCCGTCCGGTTCGCGCCATGGGCCGCGGGGGCGAGCCCTATTATGAGCAGCTCGGCCTTGGGGTCGCCGAACCCCGGAACGGGCTTGCCCCAGTAATCCCAGTCCCTGAACCTCCTGACCTTCACTTCGGCGACCCTTTTCCTGTAGGCGACGAGCCTAGGGCACTTTTCGCAGCTAACTATCCTCCTCTCGAGCCCCTCGAACCCTTCCATCCCAACCTGATCGGTCCGTGGCGGGTTCAAGTTTTTCGGTACGTCTAGGAGGAAACGGGGCTACCACCACTTCGAACTCAGCTTGTACTTCCTGGCGTCTTCGCCTTCCACGGGCTTCCTGAAGACGAACAGGTGCTCGTGGTAGATCAGGAGGAAGTCCGTCCAGTATCTTTTGTTTTTCGGCCTTTCTACCCAGCACTCCTCGGCGGTCTTGGCCAACCCGACCCACTTTTCCCT
>JAGGXQ010000111.1 GCA_021162925.1 Nitrososphaerota archaeon | reverse complement strand
GGAGAAGCTGGCATCGCTCCTAGAGGAGGCAGGCTCGATCGGGCTGGACGACTTCGTATCGGTCCTGCCGGGCCCCGGAAAGCCCGTATCGCTAGGAAGGGGGGAGGGCACAAAAGTTATAATAGAGCCGGCCTAATGCCAAAACGGGACGGGGATGGCCGAGGTAAGCTCGAGGATGCTGGTCAGGGACGTCATGAACAGCCCAGTGGTTACCTCGGACCCCGACGAAAGGGTCGACGAGCTCGCGAGGCTCATGAGGGATAAGGAAGTAGGGAGCGTAATAATCCTGAACGGGGAGAGGCCGGTCGGCATAGTCACCGACGGGGATATAGTGAGGAAGGTCGTGGCCAGCAACATCCAACCGAGTAGCCTGAAGGCCAAGGATATAATGAGCTCCCCCCTCCTGGTCATAGAGGGCGACAAGGAGATAACCCTGGCGGTCAAGATAATGAGGGGGAACAACCTCAAGCACCTGGGCGTCGTCTACAAGAACAGGCTGGTCGGCATAGTCACCATAAGCGACATAGCCTACGTAACGCCCGAGCTCCTCTCGATCCTCTTCGAGAAGTCCCTGATAGAGAAGGGCGGGTTCAGGTACAGGGGCAGGTACTCGGGGTACTGTGACATATGCGGCCAGTGGTCCGACGATCTGGTCGAGATAGACAACAGGTTCGTCTGCAAGGAGTGCAGGATAGAGCATTCGATGGAGATTTGATCGTAAAGAACGCCAAGGTGCTTTTGGGCTCCGAGCTGGTCGAGTTAGAGGCGAGGATCGAGGACGGCGTCTTCAAGGAGCTCGGAAGGGGGCTCAGAGGGGACGTGGAATACGACGCGAAGGGCCTTATCCTCATCCCAGGGCTCGTGGACTTGCACGCCCACCTTAGGGACTGGGGGCTATCCTACAAGGAGACCTTCGAAAGCGGGACTTCCTCGGCCGTAGCTGGGGGCTTCACGACGGTGTTCGACATGCCCAACACCTCGCCACCCCTGACGAGCCCCAGCAGGGTGAGGGAGCGGATCGAGTCCGCTAGGGGTAGGATATACTGCGACGTCGGATTTTACGCGACCCCGAAGGGGCCCAGGGACGTTAAGGGGCTTTTGGATGCGGGTTGCTCCGCCTTCAAGGTGTTCATGCACAAGCCTTTAGAGGGCGAGGACTACGGCGACGTCGAGAGGATAAGGGAGCTGATGGCCGAGGCCGAGAGGTATGAGGCCCTGGTTGCCTTTCACGCCGAAGACCCGAAGCTTATCTCTGGGAGCGAGGATACCGTGGAATCTCATGCTAAGGCGCATAAGGTTGAGGCGGAGGTATCCGGCGTCCTAAAGGTCCTGGAGGGGATGGGGGGAGCCAGGGCGCACATATGCCACCTATCGACCGCGAGGGCCCTGAGCCTCGTGGAGGAGGCGAAGGGGAGGGGGAAGAGGGTGAGCTTCGAGATCACGCCACACCACGCCCTGCTCGACGATTCCACCGAGGCCAGGGTCGAGCCCCCCTTGAGGAGCCGGATGGATAGGGAGAGGCTCTTCTCGGCGCTTGTAAGCGGCTCCGCGGATGCTATAGCCACCGATCACGCACCCCACTCCCTAGAGGAATACCTGGGAGGGAAAGCTTCGGGCTTCCCATCCCTGGAGATAGCCCTCAGCCTCTTCCTGAACGAGGTGAACAGGGGGAGGATCGGGCTCGGAACCCTAATCGAGCTGATGTCGAGGAGGCCCGCAAGGCTCATGAACCTAAAAAAGGTGGGGGAGGTGAGGGAGGGCTTCGTCGCCAGCTTCTCGCTCATCGACCTCAAGAGGGAGTTCAGGATCGATCCCTCGAGCTTCTTCTCGAAGGCCAAGTACTCTCCATTCGAGGGGAGGCTCGTCAGGGGGAAGGTCATGGCTACGTTTATCAGGGGGGAGCTCGTCTACGAGGATGGTGAGGTGGTTTCGAAGCCGATAGGGAGGGTTATAGGCTGATGGCGGATGGCATGCTGGGTAGCGTAGCGAGGAAGCTGAGGCTCTTCGGCTTCGACGTCGAGTACAGGAGGGACGACGAAGACGAGAAGCTCGTAGAGGCGTGCCTCAGGGAGGGGAGGATCCTCCTCACCTCGGACAGGAGGCTTTGGGAATCGGCGAACAAGAGGGGCGTAAGGGCCCTGCTGGTGAGCGGCGAGGACGACGAGGATAGGCTCTTCGAAATCCTGAGCGGGCTGGGGGTGGAGTCGGTGAGCGGGGATACCCCTAGATGCACGGTCTGCAACGGCGGGCTCGTGAAGGTCGAGAAGGAGGAGATCAGGGGGAAGGTCCCCGATGGCGTGCTCGAAAGGAACGACGAATTCTACGTGTGCGAATCATGTGGGAAGGTTTACTGGAGGGGGAGCCATTGGGAGAGGATAGACGAGCTCATAGACTCGCTCAATAAAAGGCTGAAAAGCCGAGCATCTTAAGGGCTTGCCTGACGCAATCGACGAGCGTCCGACCCGTGTAGCCCAGGCAGGGAAGGCCGAGCTCGGAGTAAAGCTCCCTCGCTATCGCCCTCTTTATTATCTCGGCCCCTACGCCGAATATCTCGTCGAGCATGGATTCGCACTCCTCTAGCCTGTATCCGACCTCCTCCTTCTTTATGGAGCACCTTATCTCCAGGTAGCGGTAGACCACCACCTTCGGCTCCTCCCCTATAAGCGAAAGGCCCCTTTCGAACGCCCTGCTGATCAGCCTCGCCAGCTTCTCCTCGTCTAGGGGGCCCAGCTCCATCCCGTCCGCTATCCCGTAAGTTCTAATTAAGGTTACTGTAAATTTTTCATCGTCCGAAGAAAAGGATTTAAGGCAGTTCGGCTCGCTAATAGGTAGCCCTGGTAGTATAGTCCGGTCTAGTATGCGGGCCTGTCACGCCTGTGACCCGGGTTCAAATCCCGGCCAGGGCGCCAAACTTCTAACGTCACACCGAAAACGGCCACCATCCGCGACGTAAAGCATGCCGTCATTTGGGTATGAGGTTGCCTTCGTCGTCAACGGCGAAATTGTAGGCGACGGAGGCGTCCCCCCAATCCACGGTCACCTTGTACATCCGGCCTGGAAGCAACTCGCTTTTCGGCTTCAACTCTATCTCCCTGAAATCGTTTACGGGTATCCAGTCGTTCGTGGCACACCCGGCCAGAACCTCCTCCGATTTCGATATTTTAATTAGGCCGAATAGCAGGCTCTTCTCTTTAGGTTTGGTGTAGCATTCGTATAAGTATACGCCAAAGTAATCGAAGTCACATTCGCTTCCCACGTTTCTAACACGTACCACGACTTTTCCGTCTTTAAGGGAAACGGACTCTATGGCGAGGGCCTTTGCCTTCCCCCTTGCCTCTCTTTCGGCATCCCCACGGCCGAATCCGTAACCCCATATCGCGGAGCTGGGATCGAACGCCACTAGCATCCCCATTTATATTCGTCCACCGTCATTTTTAACTTTACAAGCCCTCTTCAAGAATCCCGTCAGGGCATTTTCAAGGACAAATCTTTAAGTGTCGACGTTTCAGCACGGAACGTGAGTCCGGCGGGCTTGATCTACGCCTATAAGGAGGACGAGGCGAGAAAGATCCTCTCGGCCGCCAAGGGTCGGGTTCTCGGAGCGTATTTCATCGGTTCGACGAAGACCTCTACCATACCCGGGATAAGCGTCGCCGGGGCCACGCCGGAGCTCACGCTCTACACACCAGCGGTCGACGCGGAGTACCTGTTCTGCGGGAGGCCCCTAAGCACCGATCGGATACCGGTCACCCCCGAAGGGATACCGACGCCCGCCCTGATAACCCGTGCCGCCCTAAACTCCTCCGGCATCCCTTTCATCGTGGTCGATTCGGGCTCCTACGTCGAGCCCAGGATACCACACGTAGCCCTGCCGAGCAGGACCGTTGGTGAGAGGGTAGATTCGGGCGAAGCCATCCCTTACGACGTGGCGAAGGGCCTGTTCGAGGAAGGCAAGGCTTTGGCGAGGGGGATCGCCCGCTCGGCGGAACTCACCATAATCGGGGAGAGCATCCCCGGCGGGACCACCACCGCCCTGGGGATCCTGATCGGGCTGGGGTACGAGGCGTGGGGGCTGGTCAGCAGCGCGGCCCCAAAGAACCCCCTGGCCCTTAAGCGTAGGGTCGTCGAGGAGGGCTTGAAAAGGTCCAAGCTGCCGAGCGACGACCCATTCGAGGCCGTGGCAGGGTTAGGGGACCCCGTGCACGTTTCCATGGCCGGCTTCTTGGCGGGGACCGTGGAGACGGGTTCGAGGCTCATCCTGGCCGGGGGGACCCAGATGGCCGCCGTGCTGGCCATCGCAAAGCATACAGGCGTGCCTTTGGAGGGGAGGGTTCTGGTAGGGACCACTAGGTGGCTGCTCGACGACTCGGATCTGGTAAGCCTCGTGAAGCTGATCCATCCGGGCGTACCCGTGGTAGCCTGCAACCTAGACTTCTCCGGCTCCCCCTACGAAGGCCTGAGGTACTACGAAAAGGGATACGTCAAGGAAGGGGTGGGGGCCGGCGGGACGGGCATAGCCGCCATGGTCAGGGGCACAACCCATAAAAGGCTTCTCGGCCTCATACACGAGGAGTATGAGAGGCTCATGGAGGGGCGGTAGGGTTGAATTTGACCGAATGGGTGGCCGATGAAGACACCGTAGTCGTGGGGTTCGGGGAGAGGGTGAGGGCTTTGTCCTCGACGATCGTGGGCGGTGGGCTTAGAGAGCTGACGCATGTAGTATTTCACAGGGTCGATCCCGACTTCGAGTCCGATCCGGCCAAGTACGCTAGGGGGCTTTTGGAAAGGCTCGCTCTACCTAAGGATGGCACGGCGGTGTTCTTGACGGCGGTGGACGTCGTGAAGGAGCGTGTCGAGCTTCACGTGGATTATCCGGCCGGGATCACGCTGGTTGGGAGCGTCGGGCTCGGCCCTACCGTTTGCATCGGGGGCGGAGGGCATAAGAGAGGGGTCGGGACGATAAACCTACTGCTCTTCGTAGAGAAGCACCTCACGGATAACGCCCTAGTGGACCTGGCGGGGGTCGTCTGGGGTGCGAAGGCCCTGGCCCTCGTGGACCTAGGGCTCTCGAAGGGCTTTAACCTTGGCAGGGTCTACGCGACGGCTACCGACGCCCTGGTCGTAGCATCGGCGACGGATGGCGAGGTGGAGATTTACGGGGGGCCGGCGACCCCTATAGGTGCGGAGGCGGCGGGGCTCGTCTACGAAGCGATCCTCTCCTCGGGGCTTAAGGGCTTGAGCGAGGGTGAGAGGTTCAGGAACGTCTTCGGCGTGGACTTGGGCTGGGTCGCGGATACCGCATCCGAGCTCTACCTCAAGGCCCCCATCCCCGGCTTGTCCAGGGAGGAGGTTAGAAGGGAGGTGGAGGAGGAGGTGAGAGGCCTTTTAAAGGATCCGAACGTCTGGGCCCTCGCCCTTGCCGCCCGCGATCTAGACTGGCACGGCCTTGCTGGAGCCCTGCCCGGATTGGACCGAGAGGAATACCTGGGAGACTCCCATAAGATCCTGGCGGACGAGCTGCTCGGAATAGCCCTGGCCCTCTACGTGAACGGGTGGAAGGGGCTCTTCGCCTACTACTGGATCGACTCGACCAAGGAAGGGCTGGGGGAGTTCGAGGACAAGCCCATGTTCATGGACGACATCCTGGCATCGCTGGTGGGCTCGGTTCTGAGCAGGCTCTACGACAGGCATAGGGGATCGGGTTGAGCGAGCTAAGGATCGTGATAATGGCCGGCGGGAGGGGCGAGAGGATGAACCGGGTCGAGAAGGCCCTGCTCAAGCTCCGTGAAAGGCCCTTGATCGAGTACGTCGTCGACGTGGCCAGGAGGCTAGGTGGGGAGCTCTACGTCGCCCCTTCGAGGCATACCCCGCTGACCGAGAGGTGGTGCTTAGAGAAGCACATCCCCGTGATCAGGACCGAGGGGGAGGGGTACTCGAAGGACCTGATGTACATCGCCTCCAAGCTGGACAGGCCCATACTCTTTCTGCCGGCGGACACGCCGTTCATAACCCCCGAGCTGCTGGCCAGGTTCCTGGAGGAGGCTATGAAGGCTCGGGAGGACCTCGTAACGCTCGTCGTCGATCGAAGCAACTTCCCGGAGGAGCTCCGAAGAGGCCCGATAAGGAGCCCGGTTGGGGTATCACTCCTTAAGGGGGATGGATGGGGGTGGAGGGATGTGGTGATGCGGGATTTCCCAGAGCTACTTGATATAGATGGCTGGCTCGAATTCAGGTTGGGCGAGGCGTTGCTCGGATGAGGGTCCATGGGGGAGGGATCGAAGGCGTATTGGACTTCAGCGTGAACGCGAACCCCCTAGGCCCTCCGAAGGTCCTGGAGGAAGAGGTCGCCCGCCGCTTCAGGGATGGCGCCTACAGGTCCTACCCCGATTCCAACTACGAAGGGCTCAAGGCGGCCATAGCCCACTTTCACGACGTAGACGAGGAGCACCTGATCGCATGTAACGGTGCCTCCGAGGCCCTGAGCTTGGCGTTGATCTCGTTGAAGCCGAAGAACCTGCTGGTCGTGAGCCCGAGCTACGGGGACTACGGGCTCCTATCCGAAGGGATCGGGGCCGGGTGCAAGCATCTGGCGATGCGGGAAGTCGATGGGGGCTTCGAATTCGACGCGGAGCGGGTAGTCGACGAAGTCGAAGGGTTAGGCGGCGCGGTCGTCGTGATCACGAACCCAAATAACCCTACGGGGCTGGTCGTCGAGGAGGCCGTTCTGTCGAAGCTCGCGGAAGAGCTTCGTGGAAGGGCGTGGCTCCTGGTCGATGAGGTGTATGCGGAGCTGAGCGGGTACAAGGGGCTCATCGGAAGGGAGCTGGATAACGTGATCGTCGTGAGGTCATTTACCAAGGTCTTCGGGGTGCCCGGCCTTAGGCTTGGGTTCGCCTACACTCCCTCTAGGAGAGTTTTGAGGAGGATGGAGGCCATCAGGCCGACTTGGAACATCGGCACCATCGCCGAGATGGCGTTCAGAAAGGTATTGGTCGAAGCCAAGGACGAGTTATGGGAATTCGTGAGGAGGTCGAGCCGATACATCGCGGAGGAGAGGGCCAAGCTTGCGAGTTCGCTCTCAAATCTAGGCTACCACGTGTACGAGTCCAGGGCGAACTTCCTGCTCCTGAAGCATCCCTGGATCGACTCGATCGCCCTCAGGGATGAGTTGCTAAGGGAGCACGGGATTCACGTTAGGCCTGCGCACACGTTTCATGGCTTAACCAGGTTTCACACTCGGATCGCCGTTAGAAGGAGGGAGGAGAACGAGCTGCTGGTGAGGGCGCTTGCTGGAAAGGGTTAAGGGGTTTATGGCCCTTCTTTCGTTCCTGACCGTGATACCGACCGGCGTCCATGACCTGAAGCTGGCCTCTAGGTCCTTCTATTTGGCACCGATCGTGGGGTTGATCGAGGGATCGGTTGTAGCGGTTCCGATCCTCCTAGGCGCTCCGAGCTACGTCGAGGCCGCCTTGATACTCGCGATCTCTTGCCTCATTACGGGCTTCAGCCACCTAGACGGGTTCGCCGACTTCGCCGACGCCCTAGGCTCTGGGAGGAGGGGGGAGGACGCCTTGAGGGTTATGAAGGGAACGGAGAGGGGCGCCGTCGCGATCGCCGCCATAACCCTGCTGCTCCTGGTCGCTTACTCCTCGCTCGTCGGGCTCGTGGCCGAGGGCTGGTGGCACGTGATCTTGCTCTCACACGTCCTCGCTTCCGAGTCGATGTACCTCCTGGCCCTGGTATCCGCACCCCCGAGCTACAACGGGCTGGGCAGAGACTTCGTGCTTGAGTCGAAACACAGGGCTAGAATCGTGGTGAACCTGCTCGCGTTTGGGGCGATCCTCCTCGTAATTTCGGCGATCCGCAGGGAATACGCATACCACCAGTTGGCGATGATCGCCCCGCTCGTCCTCTCGCTCGCCTACACGAGGACGAAATCACATAAGTTGCTGGGATTCGCGAGCGGAGACGTCCTGGGGTTCTGCTACGAGCTCACCAAGGTCGCCGTCCTCATCTTCTCAGCGGCTCTAACGCCCCTGCGGATATGATCCAAGGAGTCGTCCAAGGTTTAAAGACGATTTTCACCGTCTTCAAGGCGGCTTATCCGCCGAGCTTTGCGGTGGGCCTGCTCGCCCTGCTGCTAGCGGTGCTCTTGGACGCCCTCTACCCCTACCATCGGGGCCTGTTGCTCAGGGTTCACCCCGTCCATACCTGCTTCTCGATGGCCAGGAGGCTCGCAAAGCCCTATGTGGGAAGGGCCTATGGCGTGGCGCTGGCCCTTTCGTGCATCCTAGTTCACGCCCTCCCTCTCATGGCCCTGCTGGCGGCCATCCCCCTGGCCGGTCGGCTCGCGCCGATCCTCTGGCTGATCGTGGCCGCGTGCATCCTAAAATTCAGCGTCTCGGTAAGGCTGCTGGTCGAGCTAGGGCTCAAGATAAGCGCTAGCGCCAGGGTGGGCGATTGGGAGGAGGCGAAGTTCTGGACCCAGCAGCTCGTAAGGAGGGACGTATACCGGCTGGACGAGGAGCACGTGCTATCCGCGGGGATCGAATCGCTCGCCGAAAGCCTAGTAGATGGGATAGTCTCCCCGCTGTTCTACTACCCGCTCCTAGGCGTGATGGGCCCGTACCTGCAGAGGCTCATCAACACGCTCGACGGGGCGGTAGGCTTCAAGGATCGTGAGTTTGAGAGGGTTGGATGGTTCTCTGCGAAGCTCGACACGCTGGTGAATTACGTCCCGGCGAGGATGTCGGCGCTCTACATAGTGCTCTCGTCGCTCCTGCTCGGCTACGACTGGAAGGGGGCTTGGAGGGTTTGGAGGAGGGATCACGGTAGGACCGAAAGTTTGAACGCTGGCCATCCGATGGCCGCCATGGCTGGAGCGCTCGGCGTAAGGCTGGAGAAGATGGGGCACTACGCCATCGGGGAGCCCACGAGCCCCCTAGATTGGAGGAGGGTGTCCGAAGCCGTGAAGGTGGTGCTCTGCTCGACGATCCTCCACCTGAGCTTGGTGGCGGCCCTGACGGCGATCTGCGGGCTCTTCGGATAAGGCACTCTGGATGGATAATCCGCCTAAAGACATATAGCCCTTAGCCCAAGGATAAGTCAGGGGAATGGGGGTCTACCATATAACCTACGCACCCAAGCCGAAGGAGCTGTGCGTGTACTTCGACGGGCCTTGCAACTTCTCCTGCCATGGATGCATCTGCGGGAGCCACCCCCTAGACGTGCACCTTGCCGGCAACCCTAGAGGGGTGAGGGCCTCGATATCGGCAGAAGAAGCCCTGAGGCTCGTCAAGGGGCTTGACTTCGAGAAGGTGATCTTCATGGGCTTCGAGCCGACCGTAAACCTCGATTTCTACAAGCTCGCCAGAGAGATGAAGGCCCGCTTCGATTCGTATAACGTACTCCTGACGAACGGCTACAGGCTGGTGAAAGAACCGATCGTAGACTCGGCCTGCGTCAGCATCAAGGCGGTAAGCGAGGGGCTCTTCAGGAGGTTTACGGGGAGGTGCGGCTCTAGGAGGGTCCTCATGAACTTCAGGAGGTACCGAGAGTTAGGGGTGGAGCTCAGGGCCGAAAGCGTCCTAGTGCCCGGCCTGATAGACGCCGAAGAGATAGAGAGGGTGGCGAGTTTCATAGCCGAGGTCGATCCCGAAATCCCCTACCGCATAGACGGCTACATACCCATGAAGGAGGATGAGTACAGGAGGCCTACGGTCGAGGAGCTGGAGGAGGCGAAGGAGAGGGCTAGGAGGCATCTGAGGAACGTCTCGATACTCCACCACAAAATGAAGCCGAGGTATGCCGTCAAGAGGGTATACTAGCCCTTCTCGGCCAGCCTCCACCTGAGGACGTTCAAGACCTTGTAGCCCTTAGGGATGCGCTCGATGCGGCTCTCGACGATCTCGATGCGCTTCTCGAATATGGGCCCGTCTAGAACGAGCGTGTGATACTCGCCGTACTCCCCGCAGAGATCGACCCCGGCCTCCTCCAAATCCTTCACGACCTCCAGGTCGAGCACCCTTCCGAGCAGCTTCGAGAGCCCGTCCACCTTGACGCAAACGATGACGGCCTTGAAGCCCGCGTCCAGAAACTCCATGATGAGCTCCTTCTCGTCCTCTCCGTAAAGGGGGGAGATCGCCTCGATCCCTAATTCCCTACAAACCCTTAAGGTCCACTCCCTATGCTCCTCCAAGAAGATGTCCCCGAACACCATCCCCTCGATCCCCAGCCCCTCCTTAACCTCCTCGACGGACTCCTTGAAGACCCGCTCGTAGTCCTCCCAGCTGGCCTTCCTCTGGACCATCGGCAACTTTAGGGCCCTAGCCTGATCGGCGATTATCCCCGGGTCTAGGCCGTGGACCCTGAACCCATCGCCGGCCTCCGTTGCGATGTTCAGGAGGCATACGGGCTCGAGGCCGATGTTCAAGGCCCTATAAAGGGATAGGCAGCTATCCTTGCCCCCGCTCCAAGAAACGGCAACCCTCATTCCTTCACATCCTTTTGGTGCGAGCCAGATTTAAATACGATGCACGGGCGAAAGGCCGATGGTGGTTCCGGAGGAACTTCGCAGGAGGCTTAGGGCGGTCCTTGAGAGAGCTGTAGAGAGGAATTTAGGCGACGCGATCCTCCTCTCCGGCGGGCTCGACTCCAGCATCGTCGCCCTGCTCGCCTCGAGGCTCCGAAGCCTGAAGGCCGTGTCTGTGTTCTTCAAGGGCTCCAAGGGCATGGATCTAGGGTACGCAAGGCTCGTGGCCGGCTTTCTCGGCATCGGGCACCTGATCCACGCCTTCGACCTAGAGGAGCTCGAGGAGGCGATCCGCTCTACCGTAAAAATCCTAAGGACGTTCGATCCGATGGAGGTGCGCAACAGCGCCGCCATCTACATAGCCTTGAGGCATGCGAGGGATGAGGGAGTGAAGGAGGTGATGACCGGGGACGGAGGGGACGAGTTATTCGCGGGGTATAGGTTCCTCTACGAGCTGGAGCCGGAGGAGCTGGGGGCGAAACTCAGGAGGGTCTGGAGGGGGATGAGCTTTTCGGCGGTTCCGCTAGGGGAGGCCCTAGGGGTAAAGGTGAGGCAGCCGTTTTTGGATCGAGAGGTGCTGTCGTTCGCCGAGGGGCTCGACTCCAGGTTCGTGGTCGGCTTCAGAAGCGGGAGGAAGTACGGGAAGTACATCCTGAGGTCGGCCTTCGAGGGCATGCTCCCAGACGAGGTAATCTGGAGGGATAAGGTCCCGATAGAGGCCGGTGTTGGAACCTCGATCCTGCCCGAGCTCTTCGATGAAAGGATTTCGGCCTCGGAGTTCGACGGATTGAGGGAGAGGTACCTCTTGGAGGACGGGGTCGAGCTGAGGAGCAAGGAGCAGCTATTCTACTACCGGATTTACCGGGAGCTGTTCGGCCCGCCCCATCCGGACGGCTCGACCGGTAAGGTATGCCCGATGTGCCACTCGAACGTCCCGGATGGAGCGAGCCACTGCAAGGTATGCGGGACCTATCCGATCTGACCCGACGTTTTTATAACCCTCGACCGACGTGAGTGTTGGTTTGTGTGGGATAGCGCTTAGTTTTTCCAATAATACCAACCAACACCAGCAAGCAGGGCTACATTCCACCTCGAATCGGAATATTAGGGTACAGGAATACATCGCTTCTTTCGTGCAGAGTAACATGAATTAGTCTAAAGTATACTACCCAAGGCCAAGATCTTTAAGGAGTTCGGTAAAAATTCAGGGGAGGATGAGTTACTTAATTTTAGTTAAGTATATATACCTTAACTTAATTAGTATTAAGCGGGGGTGGGTATGGAAGAATCCGAGTTAAAAAAGCTGGAAGCAGAAAATGAGCGTCTTCTTACAGTAGCTAATATAGGGAATCTGCTAGGCCATCCAATCAGATTAAAAATTGTTAGTATACTTATGGATCATGAAGGAGCATCATGGACAGATATTGTTAAGGAGCTTGAGAAAATTGCAGGAAGGCTTAATCCGAATACGGTTAACTTCCACCTATCGAAGCTTATCGAAGGGGGGATCGTTGAAAAGAAAGGGGATGATCAGTATTTCATAGCAAAAAGTGTGAAGGATAATGTGGTTCTTAAAAGTATGTTGACCGAATTGAGGAGGGAGACCTGATGTCGAAAGGGATCACTTGGAGTTTATACACAGTACGTGATAAAGTAGTAGAGG